>DATHBQ010000149.1:0-5864 GCA_035296105.1 Propionibacteriaceae bacterium
CAGGGCATGCGCCAGGGCAACGACGTCGGCACCCAGTACCGCTCGGCGATCTACACCACCGACGACGAGCAGCTGGCCGCCGCCGAGCGGGTCCGCGAGGAGTTCCAGACCGAGTTCAACCGGGCGGGCTACGGCCGGATCACCACCGAGATCAAGCCGGCGCCGGACTTCTACTACGCCGAGGACTACCACCAGCAGTACCTGGACAAGAACCCGTTCGGCTACTGCCCGGTGCACGCCACCGGCGTCACCTGCAACGTCGGCTGAAGTTCATCGGTCTGGCTCCTCGCGCGATCGCGCTCTACCCCGCCGACGTCGGCGGGGTAGAGCTCGCAGAGGAAAAGCGCCCTCCGCGCTCCTCCTCCGCTCAGCGGCGCGCGGTACCGACGCTCGGAGCCTCACGGCGCTGGACTGTCAGGTCACAGGGCGTCGGCGGCGAAGGTGTCGCAGGCGTTGGGGTCGCCGCTGGAGAAGCCACGAGCCAGCCACTTCTGGCGATGGGCGGCCGAGCCGTGGGTCCAGCTCTCCGGGGTCACCTGTCCTTGGGTCTTCTCCTGGATCCGGTCGTCGCCGACCGCCGCGGCGGCGTCGGCGGCCCGGTTCAGGTCGTCTTGGCTGACCTCGGTGATCGGGCTGTCCGGGTCCTCGGTCGCGTGCTTGAACCACGCGCCGGCGTAGCAGTCGGCCTGTAGCTCCAGCCGCACGCCGGGCGACTTCGGTCCGGTCCCCTGGTCGCCGCCCTGCACCTGCCGCATCACTCCGGTCAGGTTCTGCACGTGGTGCCCGAACTCGTGGGCCAGCACGTACGCCTCCGCGGCGTCACCGCCCTGGGCGCCGAGCTGCCCGGTCAGCTGGTCGAAGAACGTCAGGTCCAGGTAGACGGTGGTGTCCGCGGGGCAGTAGAACGGCCCGACCGCCGAGGTGGCACTGCCGCATGCGGTGTCCACTCCACCGGTGAAGGTATTGACCTGAATCTCGTCGTAGCCCTGCAGCGTCTCGCCCCAGTAGTCCTGGATCGAGTTGGTGAAGGCCACGAAGCGGCAGTCCCGGTCGCGGCTGATGTCGGAGCCCCGGGTGCACTGGGCGAACGGTGTCGCCCCGTTCGTCTGCTCGGGCGCTGCCGTGTCGCTGCCGAGGATGTCACCGGGGTTCACGCCGAACAGCAGAGCGACCAGCAGCACCAGCACGCCGGCGCCACCGCCGATCGCGATCCCGCCCCCGCGGCGTCCACCGCCCCCACCCATCTGGGAGGGGTCGAGCTGCGCGCCCTCGTTGTACTTCACGCTGTCACCCGTCCGGCGGGACGGGTGCCCACCTCGGCGCAGCATAACGAGGCCCGGCCCGCGCGTTTCCGTGCCGGATCACAACTCGAGCCACACCCTGCTCAGGTGTTGACAGACTGTGAGCCACGCCACAAGACTTCCGGACAGACGGCAGTGGACGACTGGGGTAACCAACCGTCGGAAGTCATGTCTTCGACTTCACGCAAGGCGTAGGGCTCCGGTAAGCCGCTCCAACCGCACGACGATGTGCCTCTCACCGGCTTGATCGCAAAGGAGCGGCTTCGATGGCAACAACGAACGTGGCGCAAGTCACCGAACTTGACGCGGAGGACGAGCGCCGGCCGCTGATGACGACCGGCAACATGGCCTGGATGAACCTCGGGTTCTTCGGCGTGCAGTTCAGCTTCGGGCTCACCCAGAGCGCGGTGAACCCCATCTTCTTGTTCCTGGGGGCGGACGCGCACAGCCTGCCGATCCTCAACATCGCCGGCCCGATCACCGGCTTGTTGATCCAACCCTTCATCGGCGCGATGAGCGACAAGACATGGCATCCCAGGTGGGGAAAGCGCAAGGGGTACATCCTCGGCGGCGCCGTGGTCATGATCCTCATCCTGTTCCTCTTCCCGCTCGTCACTGCCCTGTGGATGGCGGTGGTCTGCCTCTGGCTGGTGGATGCCGGCAACAACACCTCCATGGAGCCGTACCGGGCATTGATCTCCGACCGGCTGCGTAAGGTCCAGATCCCCAAGGGCTTCCTGATCCAGAGCATGTTCACCGGTGCCGGGGCGGTGCTGGCGAACGTGTCGCTGTACGTCTTCCAGCAGCTCCTCACCGGCTCCTCCGAGGCTGGCGTACCCACCTGGGTGTTCGTGGTCTTCTGGTTCGGTGCGGTCTGCGCCATCATCACGGTCGGCCTCGCCATGATTCGGACCAAGGAGGTCACGCCGACGGATGAGGAGCTGGCGGACATCCGGTCGTCGTCCAAGAGTCCCCGCGCCACGATTGCCGAGATCGCCGAGGCCGTGAAGGTGATGCCGATCGGCATGCACAAGATCGGCCTGGCGTTCTTGTTCCAGTGGTACGCGATGTTCATCTACTGGCAGTACGTCAGCGTCAGCGTCGCCGAGTCGGTCTGGAACACGACTCCGGACACGCCCCTTTACGAGGAGGCGGCCGGCTGGAGTGGCCTGATGAACGGCGGCTACAACTTCGTCACGATGATCTCCGCCATGTTCTTGTTGCCGTTGTGCCATCGCTTCGGCGGCAAGAAGGTGCACGCCGGCACCCTGGCGCTGGCGGCTCTCTCACTGGCCTGGCTGTCGACGATCAACACCCAGTGGCTGACCCTCATCCCGATGATCGGCCTCGGTATCTGCTGGGCCAGCATGGTCGGCGTCCCGTACCTGATGGTGGCCAGCATGGTCCCCCGGGAACGCACCGGTGTGTACATGGGGATCCTGAACATGATGATCGTGGTTCCGATGCTGATCCAGACGCTGACTTTCGGCTGGATCTTCGAGAACCTGCTCGACAACCGGGGGACCAACGCGATCCTGCTCGCCGGCGTGCTGCTCGGTTGCGCCGCCATCGCCATACTGTGGGTCAACCCGCCGAAGTCCGACGAGGAGTCGCCGGTCATGCCGCTCGGCGCGCACCGCGAGATCACCGTCTACGACCGGGTGATCGTCGGCTCCGACGGCTCACCTTCGGCGCTGTACGCGGTAGCCCGGGCGCACGAGGTCGCCGCCGCCGCCGAGGCGAGGATCGTGGTGGTCAGCGCCTACGACCCCGGCACCCCGACGCAGCAGGGCACCACCGCGGACGGTCGCCGGCTGCTGTACGGGGAGGAGGCGGCCCGGTCGGCGATGCGAACATCGGTGGAGGAGCTCACCTCCGACCGGATCCGAGCCGTCGAGCAGGTGGTGGTCGCCGGCCGACCGGCCGAGGCCCTGCTCCGGGTCGCCGCCAACAACCCCGCCAGCCTGATCGTGGTGGGCAACCGCGGCCTCGGCGCCCAGGAGGGCGAGGCGCTCGGATCGGTACCCCGCGAGATCGTGCAGAAGGCCAACTGCGACGTGCTCGTCATCCAGACCTCGGCCCTAGCCGAGCCGACCTAGCGCCGCAGCGCGGTAGGGAATGCCCCGGTCGACGAAGGTGTCGGCCGGGGCATCGCCTGTCGGAGGGCGACCTGCTCAGCGGACGACGACGACCGGGCACTCGGCGTGCGCGACGAGATGCTGGCTCGTCGAGCCGAGCAGCATCCCCTTGAAGCCGCCGTAGCCGCGGGACCCGACCACGACCAAGTCGGCCTCGCGCGACCGCTCGATCAGCACCTCGGCCGGGTTGCCCTCCTCGACGGCGCTGCGCACGTCCACCGCCGGTTCGCGGACCTGGAGGTCGTTGACGAACCGGTCAAGCAGGTCGAGGGCTTCCCGTCGGGGCTGGTCGGCGTAGCCCTCCGGGGGCAGCGAGCCGTACGGCGGAGTCATCGGCATTGCCGGCGGATGCCAGGTGGCGACGGCGGTGATGGAGGCGCCGTGGTGCGCCGCCTCGTCGTAGGCCCAGCTGAGCGCCTTGCGACTGGCGTCCGACCCATCCACCCCGACGACAATGTTCTTGATCTCGGCCATAGTTCAGCCTAGTGGCCGGATCTCCACCGGTGCCAGGGTCCAAAGACTCATTACGCTCGGATCTCGTGCCCTTCTCCGTGACCGACGATGCGACCGAGTCCCGCTACGAGCTCTACGACGACGACAGGCTGATCGGTGTCGCCGCGTACCGCCTGTCCGGCGAGACAATCACCTTCACCCATACCCAGGTGGACCCCGAGTACGAGGGGCAGGGCGCCGGCAGCCAGCTGGCCCGGGAGGCCCTCGACGACAGCCGGGCCCGGGACCGTCGGGTCGTGGTGCACTGCCCGTTCATCTCCGCCTGGATCCGGCGTCATCCGGACTACGCCGACCTGCTGCGCTGATGTGGTCCGAGCTGTCGAAGACGGTGCGACAGGCTCAGGGCACATTCGGAGGTGCCGGGCGGGTCCGAGCCAGCCAGAGCAGCCCGAGGACCGGCAGCACCAGCGGCACGAAGCCGTAGCCGATGCCGTACGCCGACCAGACGGTGGCCCGCGGGAAGGCCGCCGGGTCCAGGACGCTGAGGGTGCCCACGGTCAGCACACCAACCAGCTCGAGGCCGATCGCGATCCAGGCGACCCGGCGCGAGGTCCGGTCGCCCCGAGCCAGGGTCACCGTCGCCACGAGATAGACCACCCCGGCCAGCGCCGAGAGCAGGTACGCCAACGGCGCCTCAGCGAACCGGGTGGCCAGCTGAACGCCCGCGCGGGCCGTCGCCGCCAGCGCGAACACGCCGTACACCGCGACCAAGGCGCGACCGGCTCCGGAGCTGGTTCGTGGCGCCCGTTCCGCGGCTTCGCTCACGCTGCCGGGACCCAGAGCGAGAGCAGCCGCAGCGTCATGGCCAGCACCGCGAGGGCGGCCACGGCGAGCACCAGTCCGGAGTAGCGGGTGCGCTCGCTGTTCGCCCAGAACCAGGCCACCGGGATCAGCAGGACTACCCCGATCAGATAGCCCAGCAGGGTGGCCGGGGACTGCGGGGAGAAGCCGGCCGCCAGCCGGACGCCGGCGATGATCGACTGGACCAGAGTGACCAGCCACACGCCCGCGGCGAACAACAGCTGGGCCTTGCCTGGCGGCTTGTCGGCGATGGCGGTGACGATCCCCCAGATCACCGAGGCGCCGGCCAGGGCCATGACGACGTAGGCCAGGGCCGGGATCATCGCCCGCCTCGACAAGCCACGTCGGCCAACGCTACCCCAGGTCAGACGGATGACCTGCGAGACTGGAACGAAGGTTGACCGCAGGAGTTGGGGGCGGCGAGGAGGAGACGTGGCCCTGCTGATTGTCGGGGTGACCGAGGACGGCAGGGCCGCATTCTCGACGCCGCTCGATCATGGGGCCGATCCCGACACCGTCGTCTTCGATCAGGGGTACCAGGCGCTGCGGCCGTTGGAGGCCGGCTGGTACGGCGCCGATCTCGCGCTGCGCGTACGGGTCCGGCCGCTCCGCGGCGAGTCCCGGCCCGAACCGCTGCCGCCACGGACCGATGCCGGCCTGATCATCACCGACGACGTGGTGCCGGTGACCCGGCAGCGGGTCGCCGCCTACGCCGTGGTGCTGTCTGAGCGCGGGCTGCTGGCCACCGAGTACTCCGACCAGACGGCGGTGCCCGGCCGCTGGGGCATGCCCGGCGGCGGCCTGGACGACCACGAGTCGCCGGTGCAGTGCGTCCGCCGCGAGGTGACCGAGGAGACCGCGCAGCAAGTCGTGCTCGGGGACCTGACCAAGGTGCAGACCGGGCACTGGATCGGCCGCAACCCCGGCGGCTTGATCGAGGACTTCCACGCCGTCCGGCTGATCTACCGAGCCAGCTGCCCCGATCCCACCGAGCCGGTTGTGCTGGATCGCGGCGGCAGCACCGCCTCCGCGCGCTGGGTCGACCTCGACGACTGTTGCCTCTGCTCACAAAACCTTAAAAACACCATGACACTCATCGCACGCGAAATCG
>DATHBQ010000150.1:0-15514 GCA_035296105.1 Propionibacteriaceae bacterium
CACCTGGCGGGTCCTGCTCGACTCCACGCTGGGCCGCGACCGCTGGCTGGTCACCTACGAGGACGGATCGCCCTACTACGCCGGACTTCGGTTCAAGATCAGCGCGGATACCGACGACGGCCCGCTGGAGATCGGTGACGGTGGCCTGACCACCTGGACCGCCCAGCTGTGCGCTGACGCCAAGGAGCGTTGCCTGATCTCCTGCGTGTCCACCGAGCGGTGGCTCGCGCTGCTCGGGCGGTGACGGGCTAGCGCCGGCCCCCGCCCAGCATGCCGCCCAGCATGTCGAGGACGGATCCTGATCCGCGGTCGGCACCGCCGGCCTGACCGCCGCCGAGCATGCCACCCAGCACGTCGCTCAGCCCACCGCCCTGGCCGGCACCGCTACCGCCGAGGATGGAGCCGAGCAGATCCCCGGCCCCACCGCCCGAGCCGCCGCCGGTCAGCCGCCGGGTGAGATAGGACAAGACGATCGGGGCCAGGATCGGCAGCAGCTTCTGGATCAGTCCGCTCTGCTGGCCCAGGTTGTGGCCCAGGGTGTGGGCCACCTGGGAGGAGTTGGACCCGAAGATGTTGCCGACGATCTTCTCCCCGTCGGCGGTGTCGACCTCGTCCAGGTTCACACCGCCGTCGACCAGGGCGCTCGAGTGGTTGCCCAGCGCGCCGGCCAGCGAGGCCGCGCCGGCCGGGTCCTGCGCGTTGGCCTGCAGGCCGCCGAGCAGGGCGGGGATGGCCTGCCTGGTCGCCGCCTCGGCCGTGGCCTCGTCGACGCCGAGCTGGGCAGCCAGCTGGTTGAGGGGGATGTTGGCCAGGATCTCGTCGGTCGCGCTCATGGACGCATCCTAGAGACGGGCCGACAGCCGCCAGGCGTCCGGACCGGGGATGATCGGGGCTCGGACGGTCCGCCAGTACGCCGACCAGCCGGACGGGCGGGTCTCCGGCTCTAGCTCGGATGCTCGGTTGGCGAGAGCGAGCACCGCCACCAGGGCCGCCACCTCCTCCTCGGTGGGCGAGCCCCTGACCACCGAGAACGCGACCACCGGCTCGTCCGCAGTCATCCGGCGCGCTCCCGTGTCTTGTCGTGCGCGCCGCGGGCGTTCGAGGGGGTCGTCCCCGTCAGGAGGTTCACAGCGGGATGTTCCCGTGCTTCTTGGGCGGGAGCGTCTGCCGCTTGGTGCGCAGCAGCCGCAGCACCCTCGTGATCTCGACCCGGGTCTCGTGCGGGGCGATCACCGCGTCGACGTAACCGCGCTCGGCCGCGAGGTAGGGGTTGGCCAGCTCGTCGTCGTACTCGGTGACCAGCCGCGCCCGCAGCTCGTCCGGGTCGTCGGCCTTGGCGAGCTCCTTGCGGTAGAGGATGTTCACCGCCCCCTGAGCGCCCATCACGGCGATCTGCGCCGTCGGCCAGGCCAGGTTGAAGTCGGCCCCGAGGTGCTTGGACCCCATCACGTCGTACGCGCCGCCGTAGGCCTTGCGGGTGATCACCGTGACCAGCGGGACGGTGGCCTCGGCGTAGGCGTAGATCAGCTTGGCGCCGCGGCGGATGATCCCGTTCCACTCCTGGTCGGTGCCGGGCAGGAACCCGGGCACGTCGACGAAGGTGAGAACCGGGATGTTGAACGCGTCGCAGGTGCGGACGAAGCGGGCCGCCTTCTCCGAGGCGTCGATGTCCAGGCAGCCCGCGAAGTGCAGCGGCTGGTTGGCCACCACCCCGACACTGCGGCCGTCGATCCGTCCGAAGCCGACCACGATGTTGGGCGCGAACAGCGCCTGCACCTCGAGGAACTCCCCGTCGTCCAGCACCCGGGCGACGACCTCGTTCATGTCGTAGGGCTGGTTGGGCGAGTCGGGGATGAGCTCGTCGAGCTCCCGGTCATCCTCGTGCACCTCCAGCGCGTTCTCGACCGGGAAGCTGGGCGGGTCCTCCAGGTTGTTCTGCGGCAGGTAGGACAGCAGGGCCCGCACGTAGGAGATCGCGTCGTCCTCGTCGGTGCCCAGGTAGTGGGCGTTGCCGGACTTGGTGTTGTGCGTACGCCCTCCGCCGAGCTCCTCCATGGAGACGTCCTCGCCGGTCACCGTCTTGATCACGTCCGGGCCGGTGATGAACATCTGCGAGGTCTGGTCGACCATCACCACGAAGTCGGTGAGGGCGGGGGAGTACACGTGACCGCCGGCGGCCGCCCCCATGATCAACGAGATCTGCGGGATCACGCCGGAGGCGTGGGTGTTGCGGCGGAAGATCTCGCCGTACAGCCCCAGCGAGACCACGCCCTCCTGGATGCGCGCGCCGCCGCCCTCGTTGAGCCCGATCAGCGGGCAGCCGGTCTTCAGCGCGAAGTCGATGATCTTGACGATCTTCTCGCCGTAGACCTGGCCCAGGCTGCCGCCGAAGACCGTCACGTCCTGGCTGAACACGCAGACCGGCCGGCCCTCGACGGTGCCGAAGCCGGTGACCACTCCGTCGCCGTAGGGCCGTCGCTTCTCCATCCCGAACGCGGTGGAGCGGTGTCGGGCGAACTCGTCCAGCTCGGTGAACGACCCGGGGTCCAGCAGCAGCTCGACCCGCTCCCGGGCCGTCTTCTTGCCACGGGCGTGCTGCTTCTCCACCGCGGCCGCCGATCCGGCGTGCACCGCCTCGTCGATCCGCCGGTCCAGGTCGGCCAGCTTCCCGGCGGTGGTGTGCACGTCCAGGCCCTCGAGTTGACGGTCCATAGCCCCGGACTCTAGACCGTCGACTGCCGGTGGGCCGTCTCCGGCCGATCAAGGTGAACGATCCTGGGGCGTGGTCGACCCCAGATCGCTCACCTTGTCAGCGCTAGGGTCCGGTCGTGCCCGAGGACCCGATCGACCTCACGGAGCTGCGCCGGGAGCTGGTCCGGCCGGGCGGGTTGTGGCGGGAGGTCGACCATGTCGTCGAGACCGGCTCCACCAACGTCGATCTGGCGGCGGCGGCCCGAGCCGGGGGCGAGCCGGGCCGCGTGCTGATCACCGACTACCAGTCCGCCGGCCGCGGGCGGTTGGGGCGGACGTGGACCGCGCCGCCGGGCACCAGCATCGCCATGTCAGTCCTGGTCCGTCCCGACGGCGTCGACCCGGCGCGCTGGACCTGGCTGCCGCTGCTCACCGGTCTGGCCGTGGCCGACGGGCTGGCCGGGGCGGCCGGGCTCGAGGTCGGGCTCAAGTGGCCCAACGACGTCCTGGTCCGCGACCGAAAGGTCTGCGGCATCCTCGCCGAGCGGGTCGAGGCTCCGGCCGGGTCCGCGTGCGTGGTCGGGATGGGCATCAACACCGATCTGGCGGCCGAGGACCTGCCGGTGCCGACCGCCACCTCGGTCGCTCTCGAGTGCGCCGCCGCCGTGCGACCGGCTCCCAGCCGGACCAGCGTGGTCGCCACCGTGCTGGCCGCGTTCGAGCTGCTGTTCCGCCGCTGGACGGTCGGCCCCGACGACTCCTGGCTGGCCGCGGCCTACCGGAGCCGCTCGGCCACCCTGGGCCGCACGGTCCGCGTCCTGGTCGGACCGGAGGAGTCGGTGGAGGGGGTCGCCACCGACGTCGACACCGCCGGCCGGCTGGTCGTCCAGACGTCCGGCGCGCGGCGGATCTTCGGCGCCGGGGATGTCATCCACGTACGCTGACCTGCGTGGCGCTGCCGGCTCGGATGCTTGGTGACGACGAGTACGTGGTCATCCACACCCGCACCCACGCCAAGGCGCTGCTGCTGCCCGTCTTCGCGCTGCTGGTGATCGGAGCCGCGGTCGGCGTCGGGATCGCCCTGGTGCCAGCGACCTACTACCCGATCGGCCCGCTGGCCATCGCCGCCGCGGGGTTCCTGCTCTTCTGCTGGATGGTGCTGGTGCCCTGGCTTCGCTGGTTCACCACGACCTACACCGTCACCAACCGCCGGCTGATCACCCGCCGCGGCATTCTCAACAAGACCGGCACCGACCTGCCGCTCAACCGGATCCACGAGGTGTCCACCGAGCGCAGCCTGCTGGACCGGATGCTCGGTTGCGGCACCCTCAACGTGGCCACGGCCGCCGAGGACGGCACGGTGGTGCTGCACGACGTGCCCGACGCCGAGCGCGTGCACACCGAGATCAGCCAGCTGCTCTTCGGCACCGACCCGAACGCCCGCCCGCGGGCATGACCGTACGCGTCGAGCAACCCGCGCCGCGCGTCGCCGAGCTGGTCATGGACCGGCCGGAGGCCAAGAACGCGCTCTCCACCGACCAGGCCCGCCAGCTCGGTGAGGCGGCCCGCGCCCTGGCGGAGGACCCCGACGTCAGCGTGGTGGTGCTGGCCAGCGCGCTGGCGGACGCGTTCTGCGTCGGCGCCGACCTCAAGGAGCGCAACCGGCTGGACGACGACGGGCTCCGGGCGCAGCGGACGGTGTTCGTCGAGGCCTTCGCCGCCGTCCGCGAGATCGGCCGCCCGTCGGTCGCCGCGGTCGAGGGCGTCGCCCTGGGCGGTGGCTACGAGCTCGCCCTGTCCTGCGACCTGATCGTCGCCGCCGACACCGCCATCGTCGGCCTGCCCGAGGTCAGCCTCGGGCTCGTCCCAGGCGGGGGCGGCACCCAGCTTTTGTCGCGGCGGGCCGGCCGCTCCCAGGCCCTCGACCTGATCCTCACCGGTCGGCGGGTGGCCGCCACCGAGGCATACGACCGAGGGCTCGTCGACCGGCTGGTACCCGCCGGCACCGCCCGCGCCGCGGCCCGCGAGCTCGCCGCGGAGATCGCCCGACACTCCCCGGTCAGCCTGCAGGCGGCCAAACGGGCGGTCCGCGAGGGCTTCGAGGCCGACCTGGCGACGGGGCTGTCCCTGGAGGACCGGGCCTGGCACGAAGCGGCGTTCTCCCCTGACCGTCGCGAGGGGGTCGCGGCGTTCAACGCCAAGCGGGCCCCGCAGTGGCCGTCCTGGAGTGACCGCGTTGACTGAGGTGGCTGACCCGGCGCTGCCGCTGCGGGTCCAGCTGACCCGGTTCGTGATCGCCGGCGGGCTGTCGGCGATCGTGGACTTCGGGCTGCTGGTGCTGCTGATGCAGCTCGGCCTGGGTCACACCCCGGCCAAGGCGCTCTCGTTCGTGGCCGGGACCACCACGGCGTACCTGATCAACCGGCGCTGGACCTTCCGGGTTGCCCACTCGAACCGCCGGTTCCTGGCCGTGGTGCTGCTGTACGCGCTGACCTTCGCCCTACAGGTCGGACTGTTCAGCCTGCTGTTCACGCTGCTGACCGCCCAGGGCCTGGACCGGCTGCCGGTGCAGATCATCGGGTTCGTGATCGCCCAGGGGGTGGCCACCACGGTCAACTTCATCGTGCAGCGCTCGGTGATCTTTAGACTGCCGCGGTGAGCACCCGCCCGTTCGTGGTTGGCATCATCGGCGGCGGCCAGCTGGCCCGGATGATGTACGCGGCCTCCATCGGGCTGGGTGTGCGGGTGCGCCTGCTGGCCGAGGGCCCCGATGTGTCGGCGGCCACGGTGGTGCACGACGTGATGGTGGGGGACTACACCGACCCGGAGACCGTCCGCACGTTCGCCCAGGACTGTGACGTGGTCACCTTCGACCACGAGCACGTGCCCACCGGGCTGCTGCGCGACCTGGAGGCGGCCGGGCTGGCGGTCCGGCCCGGTCCGGCGGCCCTGGTGCATGCCCAGGACAAGGCGGTGATGCGTGACCGGCTGACGGCGATGGGGGCACCCTGCCCGACGTACCGGGTGGTGCCCGACGCCGACGCCCTGGTTGCCTTCGGCGACGAGCACGGCTGGCCGGTGATCGCCAAGGTCGCCCGGGGCGGCTACGACGGCCGTGGGGTGTGGAGGGTCGAGAGCCCGGAGGAGGCCACCGAACCGTTCGCCGGCCGGGCCGACCGCGTACCGGTGATCGCCGAGGAGTTCGTCGACTTCGCCCGCGAGCTGAGCGCCCTGGTGGTCCGGTCGCCGTCCGGGCAGGCGGCCGCCTACCCGGTCACCCAGTCCATCCAGCGTGACGGCATCTGCGTGGAGACGATCACCCCGGCGCCCGACCTGTCCGAGGCCGCCGCGGTGGAGATCGAGCGACTGGCCCTGTCGATCGCCGCCGAGCTTGGGGTGGTGGGCGTCCTGGCCGTCGAGCTGATGCAGCGGACCGATGGGTCGGTGGTGGTCAACGAGCTGGCCATGCGCCCGCACAACACCGGCCACTGGTCCATCGACGGCGCGCACACCTCCCAGTTCGAGAACCATCTGCGCGCCGTGCTCGACCTGCCGCTGGGCGATCCCGGTCGCCGCGCGGAGTGGACCGTGATGAGCAACGTGCTCGGTGGCTCGGTCGAGGACCTGCCGTCGGCACTGCTGCACTGCTTCGCCCGGGACCGCCGGCTGCGGGTGCAGCTCTACGGCAAGCAGGTCCGACCGGGCCGCAAGGTCGGCCACGTCACTGCGGTCGGCGACGACCTCGACCGGGTCCGCAGCCAGGCCCGGCACGCCGCGGCGTACCTGATGGGAGACCCCGATGCCTGAACCGACCGTGGCCGCCCGGGTGGGCATCGTGATGGGGTCCGACTCCGACTGGCCGGTGATGTCGGCGGCGGCGACGGCACTGGCCGAGTTCGATGTCCCGTACGCCGCCGACGTGGTCTCTGCGCACCGGATGCCCGAGGCCATGGTCGACTACGGCCGTTCCGCCGCTGATCGGGGCCTGGCGGTCATCATCGCCGGCGCCGGTGGGGCGGCGCACCTGCCCGGCATGCTCGCCGCGGTGACCCCGCTCCCGGTCATCGGCGTCCCGGTCCCGTTGAAGTACCTCGACGGGATGGACTCGCTGCTGTCCATCGTGCAGATGCCGGCCGGGGTGCCGGTGGCCACCGTCGCCATCGGAAACGCCCGCAACGCCGGCCTGCTCGCCGTGCGGATCCTGGCCGCGGCCGACGAGGACCTGCGGCGCCGGATGGTCGAGTTCCAGGACCGGCTGCGTCGTACGGCGGAGGCCAAGGGCCAGGCCGTTCGCGAGGCCCGGCCCTAGGGCCTAACCGGACAGGGTGACGCGGTGCGCGGGGTCGGCCGACGTACGCGAATGCTTGGCCCGTACGCCGACCAAGGTCCCGGCGACGCCCAGGACCAGCCCGGCCAACGCCGCGACCAGCAGCCCCGGCACGGACGACGCGGGCGTCGGGACGGCCGCCTCGGCCGCGGCTGTCGACGGGTCGGTCGTCGGCGCACCAGAGTCGCCCAGGAGCCCGGTCTCGGATAGCACCGCGACCAGGGCGGCCTCATCGGCCGGACGGTGCCAGTGCGTCGGCACGTCGAACATCCGGCCCTCCCCGGACACGTCCACCACCGTCTCGATCCACATGCCGTCCGCGCTGGTCAGGTGGATCCGGTCGATCCGCCAGACCTGCATGTCGTGGATCAGCCAGGTCAGCCGGACGTCCTCGCCGCCCCCGGCGGCCAGGCCGGCCGGCGCTGCGTTCGGCCCGGTCCGACCCTCCCCGATGGCAGCGGTCAGCGTCTCGTACACCGGGTCGCCGTTGTAGGCCGCCCGCGCCCGCTGCTGGTCGGGATTGGACATCAGCACGCTGGTCGGGCCGCCCGCGTACGCCGACGGGGGAGCGACGCCGACCCCGAGCAGCGCGAGCAGCAGGGCGAGGAGGATGGGTCGGAGCTTCATGCCATCCAGACACCGCTGCGGCCGAGCAGGTTCGCTAGGGTCACCCCGTGGCCGGAGCGGTTCGGGAGTTCCTCGCCGGGGCGGCGCTGCTGCCTCGGGGGCTCAGCCTGATCGCCCGCCGGCCGCGACTGTTCGGGCTGGGTGCCATCCCGCCGGCCATCACCTCGGTCATCTTCATCGGCGTCCTGGTCGCGGTGATCCTGCAGGTCGAGCGCATCGTCGACTGGCTGACCCCGTTCGCCGACGCCTGGTCGCCCGGTGTCGCAACCACGGTCCGGGTCCTGGTCGGCGTGGCTCTGGTGGCCGGCCTGGTGCTGATCATGGTCATCTCCTTCACCGCCCTCACCCTGGCCCTCGGCTCGCCGATCTACGACAAGCTCTCGGAGTCGGTGGAGCGCGAGTTCGGGCCGGTGCCGCAGCTCGACGAACCGGTCCGCACCGGCGCCGTCCGGGCGGTCCGGCAGACGAGCGCGATGATCGGCACCTCTGCGCTGGTGGCGCTGCCGCTGTTCGCCGTCGGGTTCATCCCGGTGGTCGGGCAGACCGTGGTTCCCGTGGTCTCCGCCGCCTTCGGCGGCTGGATGCTCGGCCTGGAGCTAACCGGCCCGGCGTTCGAGCGGCGCAACCGGCTCACCATCGCCGAGCGGCGGGCGGCCATGCGGAAGCAGCGGGCGCGGGTGCTCGGCTTCGCCGTACCCACCTTCCTCCTGCTGGCCATCCCGCTGGTCGGGGTGCTGGTCTTCCCGATCGCCACCGCCGCCGGCACCCTGCTGGCCCGCCAGCTGCTCGGCGAGCCCACCTAGGCTCAGGGCGCATCACCGCACGGACTCGGCTGCCGCCACCGCGTCGACCAGCGACTGGTCGCCCTCCAGCCGCAGCGTCACCCGGCTCCCGTCGACCTCGTGCTCCCAGACCAGGCAGGGTCCGGCGATCCGGGCGTCCTCGGTCTGCTCGCGGCCAGAACGGTCGACGTAGCTGATCGCGTGGGCGGAGGCGAACCAGACCGCGTCGCGCCCGTTCACTGCCGTCACCTGGAACGGGTCGCGGGTGCGCTTGAGGAACATCCAGGACAGCTCGCCGTCGAACTGGTCCAGGTGCAGCTGGTCCTCACCGGAGCCCCAGTCCATCGCCACCACCCGACGGTCGGCCGACACCGAGACCCGGTCCGGGGGACCGAGCTCGGCCGGCACGCCGACCGGGAAGTCGACGAGCTCCTCGGCCTCGGTCAGCGTCACGGTGGGACCGATGGTCGGCGGTGGGGACGGAGTGGGCGAGGGGCCGGGGACTGGCGGCTGGGTCCGGACCAGGACGCCGCCGATCCGCAGCCACTCGATTACGGCCGCGCGGACCGGTGGCGTCAGTCCCAGCCCGAGGATGACCAAGGCGACGATCACCGCGACCAACCGACGGCGGCGGGCATGTCGGTCCACCCGGCCCCGCTTCGGGTCCGGCGCGGCCGGCAGCCGGCCGAGCACCTACTCGACCAGGTCGTCGGCGGGCGCGGCCGCGACCAGGGTCCGGCCGAGGGCACGCAGCTCGGCGTCGAGATCGTCCGGCTCAGCCATCGGCCACCTCCTGGCGCAGCGTCGTCAACGCCCGGTGCAGCCGGGACTTCACGGTTCCGGCCGGGATCCCGAGCGCGGTGGCGGTCTCGGCCTCCGACAGCTCCAGCAGGTACCGGCAGGCGACCACCTCCCGGAGCTCGACCGGAAGCGCCCGGACCCCGGCCAGCAGCTCCCGGCGGCGTACTGCTCCGAGCGCCGCCGCCTCCGGGTCGTCGAAGGCCAGGTCGGCCTCCGGCAGCTGGGCCAGCTCCTCCCGCGCCGCCCGCCGACCGCGGCTGCGGAACAGGTTCCGGGTCTCGTTCCGGACGATGGTCAGCAGCCAGCCCCGGAACTCACCGTCCGCGCGGAACCGGGGCAGCGCCGCGTACGCCTTGACGAACGCGTCCTGGACCACGTCGTCGGCGTCCGCGCCGGCACCCCACAGCACCGCCATCCGCTTCGCCACCGGGGCATGACGGCGCACCAGATGGCCGAAGGCGGTCCGGTCCCCGGCCCGCACCTCGGCCACCAGCTGCCCGTCACTGGTGGTGCTGATACCGGCATTACACCGCTGATCCCGGTCCGGTTCACGCCCCGGCGGCCGGGGGTCCCGCGACTAGGCTCTCGCCATGAGCGACGCCGCGGACCTGTACCGCCCGACCGAGGAGCACGAGGCCTTCCGGGCGGCCGTGCGCGAGGTCTGCGATGCCAAGGTCGCACCCCGGGCGGCGGAGACCGACGAGCTGGCCGAGTTCCCCAAGGCGTCGTACGAGGCCCTCGTCGCCGCCGACTTCCACGCGCCGCACATCCCCGAGGCGTACGACGGCGTCGGCGCGGATGCCCTGGCCACGGTGATCGTGATCGAGGAGGTGGCCCGGGCCTGCGCCTCGACCTCGCTGATCCCGGCAGTCAACAAGCTGGCCTCGCTGCCTTGGTTGCTCGCCGGGTCGGAGGAGCTCAAGCAGACGTTCCTGCCGCCGATCGCCCGCGGCGAGGCGATGGCCTCCTACTGCCTCTCCGAGCCCGAGGCCGGGTCGGACGCGGTGAGCATGAGGACCCGTGCGGTCCGCGACGGCGACGGGTACGTGCTGAACGGGGTCAAGCGCTGGATCACCAACGCCGGGGTGTCGCAGTACTACACGGTGTTCGCGGTCACCGACCCGGACGCTCGGTCCAGGGGCATCAGTGCGTTCGTGATCGACCGCAACGACCGGGGTGTGTCGTTCGGTGCCCCGGAGAAGAAGCTGGGTATCAAGGGCTCGCCCACCTGCGAGGTCTACCTGGACGGCGTCCGCGTCCCCGAGTCCCGGCGGATCGGTGCGGAGGGCACCGGCTTCGCGACCGCCATGCGCACCCTGGACCACACCCGGATCACGATCGCGGCGCAGGCGATCGGCATCGCCCAGGGGGCCCTGGACTTCGCTCTGGCCTACGTCAAAGAGCGCAAGCAGTTCGGGAAGGTGATCGCGGAGTTCCAGGGCCTGCAGTTCATGCTGGCCGACATGGGGATGAAGCTGGAGGCGGCCCGGCAGCTGACCTACGCGGCCGCCGGCAAGTCCGAGCGGGGCGACGCCGACCTGACCTACTTCGGTGCGGCGGCGAAGTGCTTCGCCTCCGACGTGGCGATGGAGATCACCACCGACGCCGTGCAGCTGCTCGGTGGCTACGGCTACACGCGTGACTTCCCGGTCGAGCGGATGATGCGGGACGCCAAGATCACCCAGATCTACGAGGGCACCAACCAGGTGCAGCGAGTGGTCATGGCCCGCCAGCTGCTCAACCGCTGACGGCAGTTGGCAAGTGCCCACCTAACGCCTACGCCGCTCGCCCGGTGTAGCCGACGAGTGCGCAGTTGGACCGGACCGGCCGGGCCGCTACTTCGAGACGTACTTCTGCAGGTCGTCGGTGTCGCCACGAGCCAGGTCGGAGAACAGCGCCTTGGCCTGGTCCTCGTCCCACAGCACCGCCGAGCCGGCCGAGGTGCTGGCGTCGTTGTCGGCGATCGGCACGGTGAGGGTGAAGCCGTTGCCGTTGGACACCCGGCGCATGGCCAGCGCCAGCCGGCTGAAGCCGAACAGCGAGGTGTCCTGGTCCAGGGTCACCGCCTGGGTCGAGGCGTTGCTCAGGGTCCAGTAGCGGACCGGGTTCACCACGGTCGCCGGGGATGCGGCCTTCTTGGCCACGGCGGCGAGCATCTCCCGCTGCCGCTCCACCCGGCCGAGATCGCCGCGCGGGTCGGCCTTGCGCATCCGCACATAGCCGAGTGCCGTGGTGCCGTCCAGGTTCTGGCAGCCCTTCGGCAGGTTGATGTGCGAGTCCCGGTCCTTGATCGCCTTGGGCAGGCACATCTCTATCCCGCCGAGGGCGTCGATGATGTTGACGAACCCGCCGAAGCCGATCTCGACGTAGGAGTCGACCCGCAGCCCGGTATTGCTCTCGACGGTCTGCACCAGCAGCTCCGGCCCGCCGAACGAGTAGGCGGCGTTGATCTTGTTGCGGCCCTTGCCCGGGATCGGCACGAACGAGTCGCGCGGCACCGAGATCAGGGCCGGCTTACCGCCCACCGGCACGTAGACCAGCATGATCGTGTCCGTGCGCCGGCCCGCCGTGCTGCCGGTGCCCAGCCGCTTCTGCTCCTCCTTGGTCAGCCCCTCCCGGGAGTCGGACCCGACCAGCAGGAACGTCTGACCGGGCTGGTTGGCCGGGCGCTCACCGCCGGGGTCGGCGTCCAGCCGGGCGACCTTGCTCCACGCATACGCCGGAACCCCGATCAGCCAGAGCAGAGCCAGCACCACCAGCACGACGACCACGAGGAAGAACGTGCGGACCGGGTGCCGCCGCCGGGGCGGCTGCGGCGGGCGTTGCGAACGGGCGCTCGGCGGCGGGCCGGGCGGTGTGCCCGGCGGCTGGCCGGCTGCGTTCGGGGGCGGCTCGAGGACGGTCCGGTCCATCACCCGGGTGCGCTCCGGCTCGGGGGTGGAACGGTCGCGACCGTACAACCACTCGAGGTCGTCGTCCCGCTTCGGCATGTCGCAACGGTACCTGGGGGGCCGGTTCGGCTGGTGCACATCGCCGACGGCCGTGGCGTGGCCTGACCTCCCGCCCCGGCTGACAGGATGGCCGTCGTGAACTGGCCCGGAGTGAGCGTCGTGATGCCGGTGCTGAACGAGGAGCGGCACCTGGCGGCTGCCGTCGGCAAGGTGCTGGACCAGGACTATCCCGGTGAGCTCGAGGTGATCCTGGCGGTCGGTCCGAGCAGCGATCGGACCGAGGAGCTCGCCGCCGAGCTCGCCGCCGCCGACTCGCGGGTCCGGGTGGTGGAGAACCCTCGGGCCCGGACGCCGTACGCGCTCAATCTGGGGTTCGCGGCCGCCAAGCACGACGTGGTGGTCCGGGTGGACGGGCACGGCGAGCTGACCGACGGCTACCTCCGCCGCGCGGTCGAGCTGCTGGAGGAGACCGGAGCGGCAAACGTCGGCGGGGTGATGGACGCCCGCGGGGTCACCCCGTTCGAGCAGGCGATCGCCGCCACGTACATGAGCCGGCTCGGCCTCGGCGGCGCCAAGTTCCACGACGCCGATGCCGCGGCGGGGGAGGCCGAGACGGTCTTCCTCGGGGTCTTCCGCAAGGAGGCGGTCGAGGCGGTCGGCGGCTTCGACGAGGCGATGTACCGCGCCCAGGACTGGGAGCTCAACTACCGGCTGCGGCGCAGTGGGCGGCGGATCTGGTTTTCACCCGAGCTGCGGGTGACGTACCGGCCGCGCTCCACGCTGGGCGAGCTGGTCAGGCAGATGTACGGCACCGGCATCTGGCGCCGCGAGGTCGTCCGGCGGCATCCGGACACCCTCAGCCTGCGCTACCTCGCTCCGCCGATCCTCGTACTCGGGCTCGTCGGCGGCACCCTGACCGGGCTGATCGGTCTGCTCACCAGGAATAGGCTGCTCCAGGCCGGCTGGGCGGCTCCGGCCGGCTACCTGGCCCTGGTGGTCGGCGGCGCGGTCACCGCTCCGCAGGGCACCAGTCCGGCCGCCCGGGTCCGGCTGCCGTTGGTGCTGGCGGTGACCCACATCTCGTGGGGGCTGGGCTTCCTGGTCGGGAGGCGTCGGTCCGAGTGGTCACCTCCGGGAGTTCGTCGGGACCTGCCCCGCCCGGACGGCGCCCCGCGGGGTTCTTCTCGGTCGAGATAGAACCTCGCTATCCCTCCCTCGTCGGCCTGGCGAGCCATCCGTCCGGACGACGCAGGACCCTCGACGGACTCCCGGGCGCAACCACTAGCCGACGACCTCCGCCCGTTCCTGAGCGGCGATCCCGGTCAGCCGCTCGGCGTCGGCCGGTCCGGCCACGACGACGGTCGACCCACCGCCGACGAGCGGCTCGACCAGCGCCGTCCGCGCGGTGTCCCATGGACCCGTCGGCCGCACCAGCCGGCGTCGGGCTGATCCCGTACCCGCGACCAGGTCGGCCTGGGTGAGCTGCCGCTCGTGGTCGCGCCAGGCCAGGATCAGCCCCGACTGGGGGACGGCGGCGTGCTGGTCGGGCTGGCTGCGGACCTCCAGCGCGTAGTCGAGGGCGCCGGCCGGCGGCGGTCCGGGCAGGGGCAGGCCGAGCGGGTGCAGCGAGCAGACCAGCACCGTGTCGGCCCGGGCGGCCTCCACCGGGTCGTCGGGCCCGAGCACGGCAACCATTGCGCCGGCCTGCTCCGGGCCCACCACGGCCCCGACCTGCCAGCAGGCTAGCGTCCAGACCAGGTTGACCCAGTGCCCGGGGTGAACCTTGGCCAGGGTCAGCTCGACCGCGTCCCCGGGTCCGACGTCGAGCTCGTCGACCAGCAGGTTGCTGGTCTTGTCGACCCAGTTGGCGACGCTGATCCCAGACAGCTCGACCCGCTCGCCCTGTGCCGGGTGGTAGTAGGTCACCAGCGGGGACGCACCCTGGTCGCGTACCCAATGCCGGAGTCGGGCCCCGATCAGTTCACTCATCGCGAGACGAATTCTAAGTACGATCCCCGACGTTACCCTTGTCGGCCATGCGCTACGTGCTGATCGTGGCCGGCGGCTCCGGCAAGCGGTTGTGGCCCCTGTCTCGCCAGGACATGCCGAAGCAGCTGCTCAAGGTGGTCGACGGCAAGAGTCTGCTCCGGATCGCCTACGAGCGCCTCGCGGGCATGGTGCCCGACGAGCAGATCCTGGTCTGCACGGGCGCCGACTACGCCGACGTCGTGGCGACCGAGCTGCCCGAGGTCGAGCGGGCGAACATCCTTGGTGAGCCGGAGGGGCGCGACTCGCTCAACGCGGTGGCCTGGCCGGCCGCGGTGCTGGCCGCGCGGGACCCGGACGCCGTGGTCGCCGTGGTCACCGCCGACCAGATCATGCACCCGGTCAGTGCGTTCCAGGTGGCGCTGGAGCAGGGGTTCGCGGTCGCCGAGGAGCACGCCGAGGTCCTCGTCACCTTCGGGGTGGTGCCGACCTCGCCGCACACCGGCTACGGCTACCTCCGCCGGGGTCCGGCGCTGCCCGAGTACGCCGACGTCTGCGCCGTGGCGGAGTTCAAGGAGAAGCCGGACCGTGCCACGGCTGCCGAGTACCTGGCCTCGGGCGACTACTGGTGGAACTCCGGCATGTTCGTCTGGCGCGCCCAGACCCTGCTGGACCAGCTGGCGTTGCTCCAGCCCGTCACCTACCAGATGATCACCGACCTGGCCGCCGCACCCGAGCGGCTCGCCGAGATCTACCCGCAGCTGCTGAAGATCAGCGTCGACTACGCGGTGATGGAGCCGGTCTCCCAGGGCCAGGGGACCGCGTCGGTGGTCGCGGTCCGGCTGCCGATCACCTGGCACGACGTGGGCGGGTTCGCCTCGCTGGGCGAGCACATCCCGCGGGACGAGGCCGGGAACGCCCTGCAGGGCGCCAGCGTGCTGGTCGACGCCCGGGACAACCTGGTGATCAACAACGCCGAGGACGGGCGGCTCGTCGCCGTGGTCGGGCTGAGCGACACGGTGATCGTGCAGACCCCGCAGATCACGCTGGTGTGTCCGGTCAGCGAGGCCGAGCGGATCAAGGAGCTGGTCGCGGAGGTGACGGCCCGGCTGGGTCGCGCGTACGCCTAGTCCAGCCAGGGGGGACGACCCCCTTGAACCCCCCCCGCGGTGCGCCGACAACACACGGGCGCGCGCTAGTCAACAAGCAAGGGGGGACGACCCCCCTTGAACCCCCCGCGGCGCGCCGACAACACACGGGCGCGCGCTAGTCAACAAGCAAGGGGGGACGACCCCCCTTGAACCCCCCGCGGCGCGCCGACAACACACGGGCGCGCGCCTGGTCCAGCC
>DATHBQ010000151.1:0-6994 GCA_035296105.1 Propionibacteriaceae bacterium
CCAGGAGGCCGGCTGCCCCAACATCTTCGAGTGCTGGGAGGACCGCGAGGCCACCTTCCTGATCGGCGGCGACCAGTGCACCCGGCGCTGCGACTTCTGCCAGATCGACACCGGCAAGCCGGCCGACTTCGACGCCGGCGAACCACTGCGGGTGGCCGAGTCGGTGCAGAAGATGCAGCTGCGGTACGCGACCGTGACCGGGGTCTGCCGCGACGACCTGGCCGACGAGGGGGCGTGGCTGTACGCGCAGACCATTCGGGAGATCCACCGGCTCAACCCCGACACCGGGGTGGAGATGCTCGCACCGGACTTCTCGGGCAACCTCGACCTGCTGGCTCAGCTGTTCGCAGCGGCGCCGGAGGTCTTCGCCCACAACGTGGAGACCGTGCCGCGGATCTTCCGCCGGATCCGGCCGGGGTTCCGTTACGAGCGCTCGCTCGACGTGCTGCGGGCGTCCCGGAGCGCGGGGCTGGTCACCAAGTCCAACCTGATACTCGGTATGGGCGAGACCCGGGACGAGGTCTCGTCGGCGATGCGGGACCTGCACGACTCCGGCACCGAGATCGTGACCATCACCCAGTACCTGCGGCCTTCGCCCCGGCACCATCCGGTGGACCGCTGGGTCCGGCCCGAGGAGTTCGTGGAGCTGGCGGAGGAGGCCCGTGGCCTCGGCTTCGCCGGCGTGCTGAGCGGGCCGCTGGTCCGGTCCTCCTACCGGGCCGGCCGGCTCTACCGGGAGGCGCTGGCCACCCGTGACGAGATAGACCTCGAGCTTGTCAGTGGGAGTGAGCGGAATGGCTGAGCGCAGGACCGGGTCGAGGGCGGCCGCGACCGACGCACGGGCGCAGGCCAAGGCGCTCCGGCAGGCCAAGAAGGCGGAGAAGGCCCGGAAGAAGGCGAGCAACGACCCGGCCGACATGGGCCGGATGCGGCAGATCAAGCGGGCGTACCAGGTCACCCACGAGCACGACCGGGCACTTCCCTATCTGCTGCTGGCCGCGTTCCTGCTACCGCTGGGCGCGGCCGTCGCGATCGGTCTGCTCACCGACCAGCTGCTCAGCTGGGTCTTCGTCGGGCTGGGCGTCGCGATCCTGCTGCCGATGATCGTCCTGGTCCGCCGGGCCAAGGCGGCCACCTACAAGCGCTACGCCGGCCAGGCGGGGTCGGCCGAGGTGGCGCTGTCGATGCTGCCCAAGAAGTGGATCTCCTCGCCCGTCATCACGGCCAACCGCAGTCAGGACGTGGTCCACCGCACCCTCGGGCCGGGCGGTCTGGTGCTGATCGGTGAGGGCGAGCCGGGGCGGGTCAAGGCGCTGCTGGCCGGCGAGGTCAAGAAGCACGAGCGGGTCGCGTACGGGGTCCCGGTGACCACCATCGTGATGGGCAGCAAGCCCGGCCAGGTGCCGCTGGACAAGCTGGCCGACCACATCCGCAAGCTGCCCAAGACCCTGCAGCCCAACCAGGTGACCGACATCAAGCAGCGCCTCCGCGCGCTGGACGCCGTGCGGCCCACCATCCCGGCGCCCAAGGGCCCGATGCCGACCAACCCGCGCCAGGTCAAGGGCGCGCGGCAGGCGATGCGCGGGCGCTGAGCCAGCCCCCGCTCGGTGCAGGAGCCGCCGCCCGGAGTCGCCGACCGCGACGTGCTCGCGGTGATACGTCAGGCCTGGTCGACCGATGTCGATGCGATCGAGCACCTGCCGGTCGGCTTCGGCGCGCACCACTGGGCCGCCTCGGTGGCCGGCCGGCGGTCCTGGTTCGTCACACTCGACCGGCTCGGGCGACGCTCGGCCGCGTCGCTGGAGGCCGCGTACGCCGGAGCCGCCGCTCTGGCCGCCGCCGGACTGGAGTTCGTCCTGGCGTCGCAGCCGACCGCCGAGGGCCGGTTCACCGTCCCGTTCGCCGGCGGTGCGTTGAGCTGTACGCCCTGGTGGGAGGGCCGTGTGGTGGGTGAGGGTGGGATCACCGACGCCGACCTGGCCGTGGAGAACGCGGCGATGCTCGCCCGGCTGCACGCCGCCGAACCGCCTCCGGCGATACCCCGGTGGTGGCCCCGGGTCGGCCCCGACCTCGCCGCCGGGCTCCGGGTACGGACAGCGGAGCCGTGGCGAACCGGGCCGTTCGGCGAGCCGGCCCGCAGGGCCTTGACCGCCCGGCTGACGGCGATCGGCCGGTGGACCGCGCGCTACCACGCCCTGGCGGTACAGGCGGCCGACCGCCCGTGGGTGGTCACCCACGGCGAACCCCACACCCGCAACCAGCTGCGGACGGCGGACGGGATCCTGCTGGTCGACTGGGAGACCTTGGCCAGCGCACCCCGGGAGCGGGACCTGAGCCCGCTGGTGGAGTCCGGCTACGCGGACCTCGTCGCGCCCGACTGGACCATGGTGCAGCTGTTCGACCTGGAGTGGCGGCTCGACGAGATCGCCCAGTACGCCGACTGGTTCGCCGCACCCCACACCGGAGCGCTGGACGACCAGATCGCCTTCGCTGGGCTGCAGTTCGAGCTGGACCGGCCGGACCGGTCGCGGTCGGTGCCTGACTAGGCTGGGCCGGCCATGCCCAACCTGGTCAACGCCGAGCGGATCTCGGTCGCCTTCGGCACCCGGACACTCCTCGACGAGGTCAGCCTCGGCCTCGGCCGGGCCGATGTCGTCGGGGTGGTCGGGCGCAACGGGGACGGCAAGACCACCCTGCTGCAGGTGCTGACCGGCGTACGGGAACCGGACTCGGGCCGGGTGGTGCGGACCGGGGCGACCTCCATCGGCTATCTGCGCCAGGCCGAGGAGGCCGATACCACGGCGACGGTGCGAGACATGATCGTCGGCGGCGAGCCCGACCACGTCTGGGCGGCGCAGGCCCATACCCGGACGGTGGTCGAGCACCTGCTGGCCGGAATCGACCTCGATGCCCCGCTGCGCCGGCTGAGCGGCGGCGAGCGACGACGCGTTGGCCTCGCGGAGCTGCTGCTCGCCGACCACGACCTGCTGGTGCTGGACGAGCCCACCAACCATCTGGACGTGGAGGCGGTGGACTGGCTGGCCACCGAGCTCCGCCGCTGGCCGACCCGGGACCGGGCCCTGCTCGTGGTCAGCCACGACCGCTGGTTCCTGGACGCGATCTGCACCCGGATCTGGGAGGTGCACGATGGCGTCGTCGACGGCTACGACGGCGGCTACGCGGCGTACGTGCTGGCCCGGGCCGAACGGGCCCGGCAGGCGGCCGGCGTGGCCGCCCGGCGGAAGAACCTGCTGCGCAAGGAGCTCGCCTGGCTGCGGCGCGGACCGCCGGCCCGGACCAGCAAGCCGAAGTTCCGGATGGACGCTGCAAGCGCCCTGATCGACGACGAACCGCCGCCGCGGGACCGGCTGGAGCTGCAGCAGCTGGCCACCCGTCGGCTGGGCAAGGACGTGTTCGACCTGAACCGGGTCAACGTGACGTTGCGCCCAGAGCCTGGCGAAGGGCGGGCTTCGACGGGCTCCGCCCGCATGCCCGAGCGGGTGCTGTTCCACAACCTGACCTGGTCGATCGGCCCGGGCGAGCGGATCGGCATCGTCGGCGTGAACGGCTCGGGCAAGACCACCCTGCTCCGGCTGCTGCTCGGCGAGCAGGCGCCGGACTCGGGCACGGTCAAGCGCGGCCGGACACTCGAGGTCGGCTATCTCAGCCAGATCGTGGCCGAGCTCCACGGCACCGAGCGGGTGCTGGAGTCGGTCGAGCGCATCCGTCGGCAGACCCGGTTGGCCACCGGGCGCGAGGCGGGCGCCAGCGCGCTGCTGGAGGACTTCGGCTTCACCGGCGAGCGGCTCACCACCCGGCTGGACGACCTCTCCGGCGGCGAGCGGCGGCGGCTGCAGTTCCTGCGGCTGCTGCTCGGTGAGCCGAATGTGCTGCTGCTCGACGAGCCGACCAACGACCTGGACATCGACACCCTCACGGTGCTGGAGGACTTCCTCGACTCGTGGCCCGGCACGCTGCTGGTGGTCACCCACGACCGCTACTTCCTGGAGCGCACCTGCGACGTCACCTACGCGCTGATGGGCGATGGCTCCTGCGTGCTCCTGCCGGGCGGGGTCGAGCAGTACCTGGCTGGCCGCCGGACGGCCGAGACCGGGGCGCCGCTCGTCGGCCCGGGCGAGCGCCAGCCCACCGACGCGGCCGCCGCCCGGCAGGCCCGCAAGGATCTGGCCCGGATCGAGTCGCAGCTGGCCACGGTGGCCACCCGGATCGAGCGGCTGCACGACGAGATGGCGGCCGTCGCCGCCGACTACGCCCGACTGAGCGCTCTGCAGACCGAGCTGGACGCCGCCACGACCCGCCGGGACGAGCTCGAGGAGTCCTGGCTGGTCACCGCCGAGGCGTTGGACTGAGGCACCGCGCTGGCTAGGGTCATAGCCATGGATGCGGCGTTGGCGGAGCTGGTGGAACGCCTGGGTGACTCGGTGCGCACCGACCCGGTGACGTGTGAGAACTACCGCTTCGACTGGGCCCGGGACCCGGCCGCGGGAACGCCGCGGGCCGTGGTTCGCGCCCGGGACGCCGCCGAGGTGCAGGAGACGGTGCGCTGGGCCGCCGCCCACGGCGTACCCGTGGTGCCGCGCGGCGCGGGCAGCGGGCTGTCCGGCGGGTCCAGCGCCGTCGAGGGCGGCATCGTGCTCGGCCTGGAACAGATGCGCGCCATCGAGATCGACGTCGCGACCCGGGTCGCCGTGGTCGAGCCCGGAGCGTTCAACGCCGAGGTGAAGGCCGCGGCGGCGGAGCACGGCCTGTGGTACCCGCCCGACCCGTCGTCGTACGAGATCTGCTCGATCGGCGGCAACATCGCCACCAACGCCGGCGGGCTGTGCTGCGTGAAGTACGGGGTGACCACCGACTACGTGCTCGGCCTCGACGTGGTGCTGGCCGACGGCACCCTGGTCACGCTGGGCGGCAAGCGGATCAAGGACGTCGCCGGCCTCTCCCTGGTCAAGCTGTTCGTGGGCAGCGAGGGCACTCTGGGCATCGTCACCCGGGCGATCCTGCGGCTGCTCCCGGCCCAGAGCACCCGGTCCACCCTTGTCGCCACCTTCCCGACCGTCGCGGCGGCCGCCGATGCGGTGGTGGATATCGGCCGGACGCTGCGGGCGTCGATGATGGAGCTGATGGATGCGGCGTCGATCAACGCCGTTGAGGACTACCGGCCGATGGGGCTGGACCGGACCGCCGGTGCCATGCTGATCGCCCAGTCCGACGCTCCGGGCGCCGCCTGCGCGGCCGAGATCGACGTCATGTCGACGGCCTGCGTGACGGCGGGCGCCAAGGAGGTGTTCGTCACCGACGACGCCGAGGAGGGCGAGATGTTCATCGCCGCCCGCCGCGCCACCTTCCCGGCCATCGAGGCCCGCGGCGCGATCCTGCTGGAGGACGTCGGGGCGCCGATCCCCCAGCTACCGGCCCTGCTGGCGGCGATCGCCCGCATCGCCGAGGAGTACGCGGTGGAGATCCCGACGGTCGCCCACGCCGGGGACGGCAACACCCACCCGGTGGTCGTCTACGACCCGACCGACGCCGGCGCCGAGCGACGGGCGGCGGAGGCCTTCGACGCCATCATGGCCGCGGCGATCGCCCTGGGCGGCACGATAACCGGCGAGCACGGCGTCGGGCGGACAAAGAAGCGCGCGCTGCCCGACCAGCTCGGTCCGGAGGTGATGGCGCTGACCCGGACCATCAAGTCCGCCCTCGACCCGCAGGGCATCCTCAACCCGGGCGCTATTCTGTAGCCCGGAGCTGCCACCTCTCTTTCCTCCGAAACCGGTCACTTTCGACAGGATTCCGGCGGCTGAACCGGTCGCAGCTGACCGGTTTCGGACAAAGGTGGCGGCAGGGAGCGGTCAGGAGGGGCGCGGCCACTGCTGGGCGCGGAGGTTGCGGGCGGCCAGCTCGACCGTCTCGGCCACCCGTCGCTCCCGGGTGGCCGGACGTCTGGCGGCGGCGATCCACTCGAGGGTTGCTCGGCGGGTCGAGCGGGGAAAGGTGTCCCAGTTGACCCGGGACTCAGGAACGGCGTCGAGAGCGGCGGTCAGCTCGGCCGGCTCCACCAGATCCTCAACGTCGTCGAGAGCGGTCCAGGTCCCCGAAGCCCTGGCGGCCTCGACCACCGCGCGGCCGGGCGCCGCCATCCGACCGCTCGCCTCCAGCTCGGCCACCCGCAGCTTGTTGGGCCGTGACCACTTACTGGTCGGTCTGCGCGGGGTCAGCAGCAGCTGCGAGCGGAGCTCGTCTAGCCCCCGGGCCCGGCCGTCGATCCAGCCGTAGCAGAGGACCTCGCGGACGATGTCGTCGTAGGGCAGGTACTTCTCCCCCGCCGCCTTCTTGTAGGTGACCAGCCAGATCCCGGGTGAGCGATCCCAGTTGTCCCGCAACCAGCTGCGCAGCTCCTCGGCCGAACTGACCTCGACCTGCTCGTACGCGTCGCTCACTGGCGCCTACCGGCGGTTGATGACCACGGTGCCGACCGTGAGGTCGGGCAGGTTACGCCGGTCCGGTCCGATCACCAGGGCTGGTAGCGCCAAGCTGACCAGGGCGGCCCGCAGCACGGCCCGCGCGATGCCGAGCGGGTTCCGGTCGAGGCGGACGACGGCCAGCCGGCAGATCAGCTGACCGAAGCTCCCGCCGACGAGCCAGGACAGCAGTGCGGACTCCACCAGGAAGACCGTCAGGGTCATCCAGGCCCGCCAACCGCCTCCGCTGACCACCCCAGGCCCGAACAGCAGGACGGCCACGCCCATGCAGGCGGCCCAGTCGAGGATCAGCGCGGCGATCCGGGCCCGCCAGGTGGCCAGGGAGCCGTGCCCCTGGGCCGGCAGGCCGAGCCGCTGGCCGGGATACTGCTCCTCCGCCACGGCGACCACGACTCGAGGCTACCCGGAGAGCTTCGGCCCGGGCTTCTTCTTACCCTCGCCGGGCGGCCCACTGGCGTCGGCCGGGTCGACGACGACCGGTGACCCGTCACCCC
>DATHBQ010000152.1:0-3563 GCA_035296105.1 Propionibacteriaceae bacterium
CCGATCGAGTCGGAGGCGACCAGGACGCGCATTGCGCCCACCCTAGTGAAGGAGCTGGTCGAGGGCCCGTCAGGAGTCGCTCGGCCCACTGCGCCGGCATCTGGTCCGGCTCCGCCAGGGCGGCTCGGCAGCTGGCGCCGAAATCGAATGTGTATTCGCCTAGACTTCCGGCATGACAGTGGACGTGCGCGCGGTGGACGCCGCCATGGAGGCCGTACTTATCGACTTCGACCGGCTGCTGCAGCTGGTCGAGGACGGCGGGCTGCAGGAGCTGGACGATGTCCAGTTCGATGCGTTCCTGGAGGGCTACGAGCGGGTCCGCAACCGGATCCGGTTCGTGGAGCGCCAGGCGCAGCTCGCCGCCGCGCGGGCCGCGTCGGCTCGTCGAGCGACGGCCTAGTTCGGGACCAGACCCTCCTCGGACCCGCTGAGCAGCTCCTGGACCTCCTCCAGGGTGGCGTCGGCGCCGGGCAGGATCAGGTCGGAGTCCAACAGCTCGTCGTCGGGGATGGGCCGGCCGGAGGACCGCACTTGCTCCAGCAGGGCGTGCAGGGCCTCGGCCAGCTCGGTCTGGTCGCCGGTACGGACGGCCTTCTCGACCTCGTCATCCAACGGGTTCAGCCTGCGCACCACGTCGTCGGAGATCTCCCACTGACCCTCGGTGAGGATGCGGACGATCATCGCAGGTCACCCTGCGTCGGGGAGGTCTGCGGTGCCGAGTAGCCCGGAGCCGGCGGAGCCTGGTATTGCCCCCCGGCGGGAGGCGCCTGGTACTCACCGGTCGGGGCCGCCTGTTGCCCGGCCGCGGGCTGGCTCTCGATGGCCGGGGCTGCGGCCGCCGGACCGGCTCCGATCGAGGCCTTCATCTGGGCCAGCTCGCTCTCCACGTCCGAGGTCGAGGCCAGCTGCTCCAGCTCCAGGGTGATGTCGTCCTTGGCCGTTCCGGTCGGGTCTTCGAGTGCCCCGCTGGCCAGGAGCTCGTCGATGGCACCGGCCCGCGCCTGCATCTGCGCGGTCTTGTCCTCCGCCCGCTGGATGGCGAGGCCGACGTCACCCATCTCCTCGCTGATCCCCGAGAAGGCCTCGTTGATCCGGGTCTGCGCCTCGGCCGCGGAATAGGTGGCCTTGATCGTCTCCTTGCGGGTGCGGAAGGAGTCGACCTTGGCCTGCAGCCGCTGGCTGGCCCGGGTGAGCTTCTCCTCCTCACCCTGCAGCTGGGCGTGCTGGGTCTGGAGGTCGGCGATCTGCTGCTGCAGGCCGGACCGGCGGGTGAGCGCCTCACGAGCCAGATCCTCCCGGCCCACTTCCAGAGCCTTCTGGGCCTGCTGGGTGAGCTTGTCGGCCTGGGTGTTGAGCTGGGTGGCCTGCAGCTCGACCCGCTTGCGGCT
The DNA here is from genome assembly GCA_035296105.1 of Propionibacteriaceae bacterium. Taxonomy (GTDB): domain Bacteria; phylum Actinomycetota; class Actinomycetes; order Propionibacteriales; family Propionibacteriaceae; genus Microlunatus. The sequence continues at coordinate 1,389 of DATHBQ010000152.1, forward strand.
GGTCGCCACGTCGGCGACGCCTCGGCGCACCTTCTGCAGCAGCTCCAGCTGCCGCTGGTAGGAGTAGTCGAGGGTCTGTCGTGGGTCCTCCATCTTGTCCAGGGCCTTGTCGGTCTTGGCGCGGAAGATCAGGGAGATGCGTTGAAAGATGCCAGCCATGTCGCTCTAAGGGGTCCTTCCCTCACGTACGGGGTTGCGGCCGCCGGCCGCTCGCAGGCATCCACCGTATCGCTGTCGGAAAACCGGAGCACCTGCAGCAGCGGGTAGTTTCGACATTCGAGGGCAAGCCCTGAGACAATCCAGGGCCAACCCCACCTGAGAGAAGGAGTCCGTGGCCCTGTTCCGCCGGAAGCCAGATCCGGTCGCCGAGCCCGAGCCGGCTCCGCCGACCACCGTCGGTCCGGGTGTCAAGAAGGCCCGGCCCACGCCCACGCGCAAGGAGGCCGAGGCGGCCCGGCGGCAGCGGGTGAACCGGTCGATGACCAACCGGCAGGCTCGGCAGGTCGCTGCCCGACAGGCCCGCGCGGAGCGGATGAAGGCGCTGGCCCAGCGTGAGCAGTCGCCGGAGAAGGCGCTGATGCGGGACTACATCGACGCCCGGCTCAACCTGGGCGAGTTCCTGCTGCCTTCGGTGGTGGTGATCCTGGCCATCACGCTGCTCGGCTCCTACTTCCCGAACGTGGCGATCTTCACCACTCTGCTCATGTACCTGTTCATCCTGGCCGTCATCATGGACGGCTTCTTGATGTGGCGGGGCTTCAAGCGCGTCCTGGCCCAGCGGCTCCCGAACGCGCCGACCAGAGGCCTGCTGATGTACGGGATGACCCGCACCACCCAGATCCGCCGGTTCCGGATACCGCCGCCCCGGATCAGGCGCGGCGAGGCCTACTAGACCGGTACTGAATCGGTCCTAGGCGGGGGTCTGACCACTGCAGCAGCCGGCGATGCCCGGGTGCTGCAGAATGACAACGTGGCCTCCGCAATCACCGGCGCGTCTGGTCCGGACCAGGTCGCGGCCAACCCTCAGCCCGCTGAGCACCGGCTGTCCAGCACGACCCCGGCCGGTATCGACGACGTGCTGACCTTGGTGACCGGATGAGCTGGCGCTGGGTGCCCGACCGGGAGCCGGACGACACCATCCGGCTCATCCGCAGCTTCCCGACCCAGGGCGAGGCCGAAACCTGGCTGGGCGAGTTCTATCCGGAGCTGCTGAGCGCCGGCGTACACGCCGTGAGCCTCTACGAGGCCGACCGCTTGGTCTACGGCCCGATGAGCCTCGAACCGGAGTAGGCCCGGATCAGCGGTTGCCCTCGGCGGAGCGATCACCCTGGCCCTGTTGGACCAGCTGACAACGGCGTGGACGACTACGACTCTGGTTCGACGCCGTGGTCGACCAGCTCACCCCCGGTTCTGAAGGTCGCCTATCCTCGGCGCCGTGCCCACCCCCGCCTACGTGCTCGACCTGCGCCGCGCGTACGGGCAGGGGCGGCTGCTGCTTCCCGGCGTGTCGGCCGTGATCGTGCGCGACGACCTCGGACCCAGGCGGACGCACGTCCTGCTCAACCGGCGGAGCGACAGCGGCCGGTGGAGCCTGCCGTCCGGGATCGTCGAGCCGGACGAGCAGCCGGCCAGCGCCCTGGTCCGGGAGGTGGCCGAGGAGACCTGCGTCGAGGTCGAGGTGGAGCGGCTGGCGCTGCTCGTGACCGAGCCGGAGCTGACCTACGACAACGGCGATTGTTGCCAGTTCATCTCGATGACCTTTCGCTGCCGGTACCGCAGCGGCGTGGCGGCCGTCGGCGACGATGAGTCGACCGCCGTCGACTGGTTCCCGGTCGACGACCTGCCGGTGGACCTGGGCGAGCGGTACCGGCGGCGGATCGCCGTCGCTCTGGCCGACCGGGAAGCGTGCGTCTTCGAGCTCTAGGACCTACGGCTCACGGACTCCGGGCGTGACGAACGGCGGCTTGACCACGGTGAACGGCTCGGCGCGGCTGCGGACGTCAACGGTCACCGCGTCGTCCAGGGCGACCCCGGCGTCGACCAGGGCGAGCGCGATGCCGGTCTTCAGCGTCGGGGAGAAGGTGCCGGAGGTGACCGCGCCGAGCTCGCTACCCTCGGGATCACGGACCACCATGCCGGGCCGTGGGATCCCCCGGCCGACGGCCTTGAGACCGC
>DATHBQ010000153.1:0-1599 GCA_035296105.1 Propionibacteriaceae bacterium
CCAGGCGGTGATCGCGCTGTCGTCGGTCTTCTTGACCCAGGAGCTCTACGTGGCACAGGGCCGGCCAGCCGAGGACGCCACGGCCTTCCTGCTGGCGCTCATCCTCATGATCCAGATCGTCGCGATCGCCGGCGCCCTCGGCTTCGGCCGGCTGGCCGCGCGGACTGGGACCAAGCCGGCATTGGTCACCAGCCTTGCCGGCTGGGTGGCCGTGGTCCTCTACGCCTACCTGGCCCTGCGCACCACCGCGGAGGCATGGGCGCTGGGTGTGGTCATCGCACTGGTCCTTGGCGGCTCCCAGGCGCTGGCCCGGTCGCTGTTCTCCCGGATGGTGCCGGCGGGTCGCCAGGCGGCGTTCTTCGGGCTCTACGAGCTCGCCGAGCGCGGGACCGCCTGGATCGGCACGCTGATCTTCGCCGTGGTGGTCGACGTGACCGGGTCCTACCGGCTGGCGATCCTCTCGCTGCTCGTGCTGCTCGTCTCCGGTGGCGGCCTGCTGATGGCCACCGACACCGACCGGGCGATCGAAGCGGCCTCGGTCAGGGCTCCGCGACCGTCGTCGAGCTGAGCGTCCCGCAGTCGACCGACCGGTCCGTGGCTGCCGGGCCGCTTGGTCGCCGGTCCTGCGGTGCTCGGGCGGCCGGCACGGCCGGGCCCGTTGGCCGCCGACGGGTGGCCAGCACCGACCCGGCCAGGATCAGCCCGAAGCCGGTCGCGGTCACCGCCGTGAACGCCTCGTCGAGGACCAGCACACCGAGCACCAGGGCCACCGCAGGGTTGAGGTAGGTGATCACGGTGGACCTGGTCGGCCCGACCTCCGCGATGAGCGCGAAGAACACCACGAAGGCCAGCGCCGTGCAGACCACCGCCAGACCGACCACAGACCAGGCCACCTGCGCCGCCGGCCAGGTCGACGGTGCCTGCGCCACACCCATGGGGAGGTAGAGGACCGCCGCGGCCAGCAGGGAGACGGTCACGACGCCGAGGCCGGGAAGATGGGACAGCCACCTGGCGAGGATCATCGGGCCCACGGCGTAGCAGACAACGACCACGGCGATCGCGAGGACGGCCGACGTGTCACCCGAGCCGACCTCGAAACCCACGAGCGCGGCAACCCCGGCCAGCCCGACCAGCAGCCCGACGGCGCGCACGAGGTCGGGGCGGTCGGGGTCACCGGTTAGCCGGGCCCCGCCCACCCACACCAGCCCGGCCCCGACCAAGGGCACCGCGGCGATCAGCAGCCCGGTCAGCGAGCTCGACAGGCGCTGCTCGGCCACCCCGAGCAACAGCCAGGGGACGCAGATCTCGACCACCGTGAAGGCGAGGATCGGCTTCCACGCCGGCAGCAGGGGCCGCAGATGACCTCGTGCCCAGGCCAGCGGGAGCAGGAGCAGACCGGCCAGGGTGGTGCGGGCCAGCACGAGCACGGACGGCGCGAGCTCCTCGACGGCGACCTTGATGAGCAGGTAGGGCACGCCCCAGATAAGTCCCATGGCCAGGAACAGCACCCATCCGCGTCGGCTCACCGCCGGCCTCCTCACGTCAGGAGTCAGTCTGCACCATGCCCCTGACAGGCTGCGCGGATGGAGCGACCCGGGC
>DATHBQ010000154.1:0-2905 GCA_035296105.1 Propionibacteriaceae bacterium
ATCTTCGCCGCCTTCGTGGCGGTCACGCTGGTCATCACCTTCCGGGCCAGCCGCACCAACACCAGCGCGGCGGACTACTACGCCGCCGGCCGCAACATCAGCGGCACCCAGAACGGCCTGGCGATCGCCGGTGACTACCTCTCGGCGGCGTCCTTCCTCGGCATCACCGGCGCCATCGCCGTCTACGGCTACGACGGGTTCCTCTACTCGATCGGCTTCCTCGTCGCCTGGCTGGTCGCGCTGCTGCTCGTGGCCGAGCTGATGCGCAACACCGCGCGGTTCACGATGGCCGACGTCCTGGCCTTCCGGATGCGGCAGGGCCCGGTGCGCACGGCCGCGGCGATCTCGACGCTGGCGGTGTCGCTGTTCTACCTGCTGGCCCAGATGGCCGGCGCCGGCGGGCTGGTGACCCTACTGCTCGGCGTCACCGGCGAGGCGGCCCAGGCGATCGTCGTCGTCCTCGTCGGCGCCCTGATGATCGTCTACGTGCTGGTCGGCGGCATGCGCGGTACCACGTACGTGCAGATCATCAAGGCCACGCTGCTCATCGCCGGCGCGCTGGTGATGACGCTGTGGGTCCTCGCGCTGTACGGCTTCAACCTCTCGGCGCTGCTCGGCGACTCGGTGGTCAACGCCGTGGAGGGCCGGGACGTCCTCGCCCCGGGGGCGCAGTACGGCGCGACCAGCATCTCCCAGCTCGACTTCATCTCGCTGGCTCTGGCCCTGGTCCTGGGGACGGCGGGCCTGCCGCACGTGCTGATGCGCTTCTACACCGTGCCGACGGCGAAGGACGCCCGTCGCTCGGTGGTCTGGGCGATCTGGCTGATCGGCATCTTCTACCTGTTCAGCCTGGTGATCGGCTACGGAGCCGGCGCGCTGGTCGGGCCGGAGACCATCCTCGGCGCACCGGGTGCGGTCAACGCCGCGGCGCCGCTGCTGGCCTTCGAGCTGGGCGGCACGGTGCTGCTCGGCATCATCGCCGGTGTCGCCTTCGCGACGATCCTCGCCGTGGTCGCGGGCCTGACGATCACCGCCTCGGCGTCCTTCGCGCACGACGTCTACGCGTCGGTCATCAAGAAGGGCAAGGTGTCGCCGAACGGGGAGGTCAAGGTCGCCCGGATCACCGCCGTGGTCATCGGGGCCATCTCGATCGGCCTGGGCATCCTGGCGCTGCAGGCCGGGCTGAACATCGCCTTCCTGGTGGCGCTGGCGTTCGCGGTGGCGGCCTCGGCGAACCTGCCGACCATCCTCTACACGCTGTTCTGGAGGCGGTTCACCACCCAGGGCGCGCTGTGGTCGATGTACGGCGGTCTGATCGCGTGCATCACGTTGATCATCTTCTCGCCGGTGGTGTCCGGTGCGCCGGTGAACCCGGTGACCGGCGTCAGCCCCTCGCTGGTCCAGAACGTGGACTTCTCCTGGTTCCCGCTCAACAACCCGGGCCTGGTGTCGATCCCGCTGTCCTTCTTCCTCGGCTGGCTGGGCACCGTGCTCTCCAAGGAGAAGCCGGACGCGCCCAAGTGGGCCGAGCTGGAGGTGCGGGCGTTCACCGGGATCGGTGCGGAGAAGGCCGTCCAGCACTGAGGAAGGACCCGGCTCCTGCCCACCACTCGCTCCGCTCGTGGCGGGTCCCGAGAGCCGGGCCGTTCCAGTCGGTCGCGTTGGCGCGCGTCCCCACATCGGGGGCGCGCGCCTCGCGCGTTCCGGGCTCAGGCGGCGGCGGCCCGGGCCGGGGCGGCGTCGGGTGCCAGGACGGTGTCGGCGGTCGCGACAGCGGCCGGGACGGCGTGGGTGCGGCGGTGGCGGACGGCCCAGCGGGTGACCAGGCCGGTGAGGACGACCAGGCCGGCGACCAGGTGCTGGCCGGGCGCGGTGACCGCGACGGCGAGGGCCGCGGCGTAGACCACCGTCAGCAGGACGGCGGGGACGGACAGGTGCACGGTGCTCTCCTCCGGGAGGGAGGCGTCCCGCCGGCCGGCGGTGCGGGTCGGGAGGACCCGGACCGCCGGCGCGGCGACGGCGCAGGACGGGTGGGCTGCTCAGCTCACTTGAGCATGTCCTTGGCCTTCTGCAGCAGCGACTGCCCTGGGATTTGCGGCGTCGAGAACAGCCGCGGGTCGCCGGGCGGGAGGATCGGGGCGTCCGCCGTCGCCTCGATCGGGCGAGCGCGGAACTCGCTGCGGCCGTCGACCGACGGGCCCGACGCCCACCGCCCGGCCGAGGCCTCGGGGCCGTCGGAGGCGTCGATGAAGGTGTAGCCGAGGTCGCCGACCTCCTCCTCGAGCGGGAACGCCTCCGGCACCGGGATGCCCTCGATCCCGTCGGACTTGAGCTCCTCGCACGCCGCCAGCCACTGCTGCTGGTGCATGTGGTCGCGGGTGATGAGGAACCGCAGCATGTCCTTGACCCCGGGGTCGTCGGTCATGTTGTACAGCCGGGACACCTGCAGCCGGCCCTGCATCTCCGCGGTGGCGTTGTACATGAAGTCGGCCATGAGGTTGCCGCTGGCGGTCACGTACGCGCCGGTCCACGGGTTGCCCATGGCGTCCATGTAGGACGCGCCCTGGCCGTTGGCGATCAGGTGCTGCGGGTTGTGCTGCCCGTAACCGGCGGCGGCCTCGTTGGTGCGGTCGGCCGCGTCGGGCTTGAGCGGCGCGTGGTCGAGCAGCCGGTCGATCATCGTGACGATCATCTCGACGTGGGCCAGCTCCTCGGTGCCGATGGCCAGGAGCATGTCCTTGTACTTGCCGGGCAGCCGGCAGTTCCAGCCCTGCAGCAGGTACTGCGTGGCGACGGTCATCTCGCCCCACTGGCCGCCGAGGATCTCCTGCATCTTCTTGGCGAAGTCCGGGTCGGGGCCGTCGGGCTTGGCCTCGTACTGCAGGGCGTGGGTGTGCGTGAACAT
>DATHBQ010000155.1:0-22922 GCA_035296105.1 Propionibacteriaceae bacterium
CAACGTGGACCGGGAGACCCTCGAGCGCACCGGCGTCTACTACGACGACGAGTACGACGAGGCCGCGCCGCTCGGCGCCGGGGACGCTCGCGGCGTGGGCCTGGTCGACTTCTACCTGCGACCGCACCTGAACTCAGCCGACTTCGGGGCCGACCTGTCGGCCGCCGCGATGGAGCGGGCGGCCGCGAAGGTCGACCGGCCGCTGTACGCAATCGATGACCAGAGCGCCCTGGCCGTGGTCGACGGAGACGTCCGCATCGTCTCCGAGGGAGACTGGCTGCTGTTCAACGCCGAATCCGACCAGGAGGGGCCATGATCGCTCGCGTGTGGCGCGGCATCGTCCACGCCGACAAGCTTCAGGAGTACGTCGACGTCGTGGAGGAGACAGGCATGGAGGAGTACCGGCGTACCCCGGGGAACCTCGGTGCCCAGATCCTGACCCGGGACCTCGGCGAGGGCCGCGCCGAGATCCTGACGATCAGCTGGTGGCCGGACGAGGACCACATCCGCGGCTTCGCAGGCGAGGACATCGAGCTGGCGAAGTACTACCCCTCGGACGACCCGTACCTCATCGAACGGGACGACACCGTCGTCCACTACACCGTCGAGTCGGACTAACGGATCCGGCCCGGTCGTCGTCCGGGCGCGGTCAGGAGCTGGGGTGGGTGCCGAACAGGCTGACGTTCTCGCGGGTGCCCGAGCCGGCCGGGGCCACTGAGCCGCAGACCCAGGTCGGCACGCCGCGCCGTTCGAGCAGACTCTGGCCGGCGTCCGCCGCGTCGGCGGGCAGGACCAGCACCATGCCGACGCCCATGTTGAAGGTCGCCTCCATGTCGGCCTCGGACACCTTGCCGAGGCCGGCGATCAGGTCGAAGATCGGCGGCGGCGACCAGGTGGTCCGATCGATCCGGACCTCGCACGAGCCGGGGATCACCCGGGCCAGGTTGTCGGCCAGCCCGCCGCCCGTGACGTGGCTGATCGCGTTCACGTCGACCGACTCGAGCAGCGCCAGCAGGTCCGGCGTGTAGATCCGGGTCGGGACCAGCAGCTCCTCCCCCAGTGCCCGGCCGAGCTCCGGGACGTGCCGGTCCAGCTCCCAGCCGGCCAGGGTGAAGAACACCCGCCGGGCCAGGGAGTAGCCGTTGGAGTGCAGGCCCGAGGATGCGCAGGCGATGACGATGTCACCGGGCTCGACCCGGTCGGCGCCGAGGATCCGGTCGTGCTCGACGACGCCCGTGGCTGCCCCGGCCAGGTCGTACTCATGGGGCTGCAGCAGCCCCGGGTGCTCGGCCGTCTCTCCGCCGATCAGGGCACAGCCCGCCTCGCTGCAGGCCTCGGCGATGCCCTTGACCAGGGAGGCGATCCGCTCCGGCTCGACCTTGCCGCAGGCGATGTAGTCGGTCATGAACAGTGGCTCGGCGCCGCAAACGACGAGGTCGTCGACCACCATCCCGACCAGGTCGAAGCCGACGGTGTCGTGCCGGTCCATGGCCTGGGCGATGGCGATCTTGGTGCCCACCCCGTCGGTGGAGGTGGCCAGCACCGGGTGCCTCATCTGGGCCAGCCGGCTGGCGTCGAACAGCCCGGCGAAACCGCCCAGGCCGGTCAGCACCTCCGAGCGCCGGGTGGTCTCGACCCAGTGCCGCATCGCCTCGACCGCCCGCTCTCCGGCCCCGATGTCGACCCCGGCGGCGGCGTACGCGCTCGGCTCCTGCGTCACGCGCCCCACCCTAGGCCCGGCCCGGCCCGATGGAACCGGCGTCCGCCGCCGGACGCGCTCTCCAACGGACAAAACTCGACCAATGACGACTTTTCGCCGTCCCGGAAGGCAATCGAGGGCGAAAAGTCGACCGGTGGCGAATTCTGGCCGGCCTCGGCCGCGGGCGCGCCACCTCCGCCGCGATGAGTTCCGGGCGGCTCGCGGGTCTGTTCTGATGTAGGCGGATGCGACGCTGCCCGGCACCAGACACCAAGGAGGAGACCATGACGACTACCCCGAACGACTCCACCAGCGCGGTGCCCGGCCGCCCGCCGATCGTCGACCTGGCCACCTGGCGGACCGCCCGGAACCAGCTCCTGGTCCGCGAGAAGGCCCACACCCGCGAGGGTGACGCCATCGCTGCGGCCCGTCGCCGGCTGCCGATGGTGGAGGTCGACGGGACGGTCGAGGTCGTCGGAGCCGACGGCCCGGTCCCGTTCCTGGACCTGTTCCAGGGCCGTGAGGAGCTGGTGGTCTACCACTCCATGTGGTACGACGGCGCACCGCACCAGGGGCAGTGCGAGGGCTGCACCTTCAACCTCTGGCAGATCAAGGACGCCGTCTACCTCAACGCCCGTGGCGTCTCGTTCGCCGTCCTGACCGCCGGCCGTTGGGACGAGGTGGCTCGCTACGTCGAGTTCATGGGTTACACCCAGCGCTGGTACTCGGTGCGCGATGTGGAGTCGTCCCTCCTCACCGAAGAAGGGCACCTCATCAGCTACCTGCGCGACGGCGACCGCGTGTTCCTCACCTACTCCACGACGGGCCGGGGCAACGAGCCGGCCGACACGACCTTGGGCCTGCTCGACATGACCCCCTACGGCCGTGGCGAGGCGTGGGAGGACAACCCCGACGGCTGGCCCGAGGGGCACCACTCGTGCTGGTACTGGCGCTCTGACGCCGACGGCGTCGCCGACTGGGGACCGACCAGCCGCCCCGTGCCGCAGTGGACCCGCCCCGGCGCAACGCCCGAGAACACCCTGGGCCGGCAGAGCGAGCACCACTGACGCGCTTCACCCGCTGACCCATCGGCCAGGCGCTCTCGCACTTCCCGCTAGCTACTTCTTCTTTCCGCCCTCTGCCGGGGGCGGGAAGAAGGAGTAGGTGGCGGGAAGTCGCTTGGGACCAGTGAAGAAGAGCTACGGGCGGGTGAGGGCGTCGGCGGCACCGACGCCGACGGTCAGCGGCTGGCGGTCGTCCAGCTCGACCGGCGTGGCACCGTCGGAGGCGGCATCCTCCAGCACGTACTTCCCGAGGCGGGCGCTCAGCGGCAGCTCGACCGGGTAGACCCCGTCGAAGCAGGCCCGGCAGAGCCCGTCCTTGGCCACCTGGGTGGCGGCGACCAGCCCGTCCAGGGACACGTAGCCGAGCGAGTCGGCCCCGATGGAGCGGCAGACCCCCTCCACGTCCAGGCTGTTGGCGATCAGCTCGGCGGGCGAGGCGAAGTCGATGCCGTAGAAACACGGCCACTGCACCGGCGGCGAGGAGATCCGGACGTGGACCTCGGCCGCCCCCGCCTCGCGCAGCATCCGGACCAGCGCCCGCTGGGTGTTGCCGCGGACGATCGAGTCGTCCACCACGACCAGCCGCTTCCCGGCGATCACGTCGCGCAGCGGGTTCAGCTTCAGCCGGATGCCCAGCTGGCGGATGGTCTGGCTGGGCTGGATGAAGGTCCGGCCGACGTAGGAGTTCTTGACCAGGCCTTGCCCGTACGGGATGCCGGACGCCTCGGCGTATCCGATGGCGGCCGGCGTGCCCGACTCGGGCACCGGGATGACCAGGTCCGCCTCGGTCGGGTACTCCCGGGCCAGCGTGCGGCCGACCTCGACCCGGACCGAGTGCAGCCTGACGCCCGAGATCAGGGTGTCGGGGCGGGCCAGGTACACGTACTCGAACAGGCAGCCCTTCGGCTCCGGCGTCGCGAACTGCTGGCTGCGCAGTCCGTGCGCGTCGATGGCCAGCAGCTCACCGGGCGCCACCTCGCGGACGAAGGTCGCCCCGACGATGTCCAGGGCCGCGGTCTCGCTAGCCACCACCCAGCCTCGCTCCAGCCGGCCGAGCACCAGCGGCCGGATCCCCTGCGGGTCGCGGGCGGCGTAGAGGGTCTCCTCGTCCATGAACACCAGGCAGAACGCCCCGCGCAGCCGGGGCAGCACCTGCATCGCCGCCTGCTCCATCGTCTCGCCCGGGAACGTCGCCAGCAGGGCGGTGACCAGCGACGTGTCCGTGGTCGCGTCGTTGAGCAGCGAGCCGGGGATCAACGACTCGGTGGCGTCGTCGCGCTCGGCCAGCCAGTCGCGCAGCTCCAAGGTGTTGGTCAGGTTCCCGTTGTGGCCGAGGGCGAGGCCGCCGGAGGCGGTGGAGCGGAAGGTCGGCTGGGCGTTCTTCCACACGCTGCCGCCGGTGGTCGAGTAGCGGCAGTGCCCGATGGCCAGGTGGGCGCCGCTGAGCGACTCCAGCGCGGCCTCGTTGAACACCTGCGACACCAGGCCCATGTCGACCGACACCATGATCTGGCTGCCCTTGCTGACCGCGATCCCCGCCGACTCCTGACCGCGGTGCTGCAGTGCGTAGATGCCGAAGTAGGCGAGCTTGGCGACCTCCTCGTTCGGCGCCCAGACCCCGAAAACCCCACAAGCATCCTGGGGTCCGCGGTCCTGGGGGTCGAGATCGTTGGTCAGCCGGCCATCACCTGGTGCCACTGCTTCATGGTAACGGCGCGTTCCGCCCGGAGCGCGGTCGTTGGGCCGACCCACGGGGCTTTGACCGGCTCAGCCCCCGTGACCTTCCGGCCCGGCGTCGCGGCTGGAAGGATGAGCCCATCCCCCTGGTCGATCAGCGCCGCTTCGCCAGCCCCGCCCCAGGTCACGCGAGAGGATCATGATCATGAGCATCGTGCTCGGCCCCAACCAGTACGGCAAGGCGGAGAACCGCCTGGTCCGGCTGTACCGCGACAAACCGCGCCACGAGATCCGCGATATCAACGTCTCCAGCGCGCTGCGCGGCGACTTCTCCGCCGCCCACCTGGTCGGCGACCAGGCCAACATCCTGCCGACCGACACCCAGAAGCAGACGGTCTTCGCGTACGCCAAGGAGGTCGGAGTGGGCGAGATCGAAGAGTTCGCTCTCGCCCTGGGCCGGCACTTCGTGAACGACATCGAGCCGGTCGAGGGCTGTCGGATCGAGATCGACGAGTACGCGTGGGAGCGGGTGCTGGTCGGCGGTGTGGAGCACGACCACACCTGGGTGCGAAAGGGTCAGGAGACCCGGACCACAGTGCTGACCATCGACGGGAAGGGCTCGGGCGCGGAGGAGCACCTGGTCTCGGGGCTGAAGGACCTGGTCGTGCTGAAGTCGACCGGGTCGCAGTTCAAGGACTTCCTGGTCGACGAGTACACGACCCTGGCTCCGACCGACGACCGCATCATGGCGACGTCGCTGGCGGCCCGCTGGCGCTATCTCGGCACCGCTGTCGACTGGGGCAAGACCTACGACAGCATCAAGCAGATCCTCCTCGAGCAGTTCGCCGAGGTGTACAGCCACGCGCTGCAACAGACCCTGTACGAGATGGGCCGGGTGGTGCTCGAGGCGCACGAGGAGGTGGCGGAGATCAAGTTCTCCGCGCCCAACAGGCACCACTTCCGCTACGACCTGTCACCGTTCGGCCTGGAGAACCGCAACGAGGTGTTCCACGCCGACGACCGCCCGTACGGACTGATCCAGGCCATGGTGCTGCGCGACGACGCCCCGCCGGCCGGCCGCGCCTGGGACACCATCCCCGGCTTCGCGTGAGAGCCGGATGAAACCGGCCCTCTTCCCGAATGCGGTCCCAGACGGCAGGATCTGGCTTACCGGACCTGTTGCTGGTGACAAGTTCCCGGAACGAGGGGAGACGTGACCACGATCGGAGTCCGCTCCTTGCCCCTCACGCCCAGACTCCCGGGCCTCAGCGAGGACGACCTCGAGGCCATCGATCGGCGACTGGCCGCCGACGATGCGGCGCGCGAGCGGACCTATCCCGGAGCGGTCACCGGGCGGCAGCCGGTGCACACCGTCTACGTGCCGGCCGACCAGTTCCACGTCGAGGTCGGCGAGGAGTGGGGCGCCGCGGCGCTGGCCGCCCTCAGTCGCCATGCCCCGCGACCCGAAGACATGGCCCGGATCACCGGCCTGGAGCTGGACTCGGTGCGCGCCGTCTGGCCGGCCGTGCGGGACAAGCTGCGGAGCGAGCCGATCGAGGACCTGCGGGTGGACCTCGAGGACGGCTACGGCGCCCGACCCGACGAGGAGGAGGACCGGCACGCCGCGATGGTCGGGCTGGAGCTGGCCGCGGCGGTTAGCACGCGGTCCATCCCGCCGTTCCTCGGCATCCGCTGCAAGTCGCTGGAGCCGGCGACCCGGCGGCGAGGACTACGCAGTCTCGACCTGGTGCTCCGGACCATGCTTGACGGCGCCGAACTGCCGGCCGGCTGGGTGATCACCCTGCCCAAGGTCACCTCGCTCGCCCAGGTCACGACCATGGTGGACATCTGCGGCCGGCTGGAGCGCGCGTACGGGCTGACCGACGGCGCGCTCAAGTTCGAGATCCAGGTGGAGACCCCGCAGGCGGTGCTGCTGGCCGACGGGACGGCGGGGGTCGCCCCGATGCTGCACGCCGCGGCTGGACGGTGCGTCGGGCTGCACTTCGGCACCTACGACTACACCGCCGGACTGGGCATCGCCGGCGGCTACCAGAGCCTCGACCACCCGGCGGCGGACCACGCCAAGGCGGTCATGCAGCTGGCGGCCGCCGGCACCGGCGTACGGGTGAGCGACGGGTCGACGAACCACCTTCCGGTCGGCGCACCCGACGACGTACGCGCGGCCTGGGCCCTGCACGCCCGGCTGGTCCGGCGGTCACTGGAGCGCGGCCTGTACCAAGGTTGGGACCTGCATCCGGCCCAGCTGGTCACCCGGTTCCTGGCCACCTACGTCTTCTTCCGCACCGGGCTGGACCAGATCGGGGCCCGGCTCCGCGGCTACCTGCAGCGCACCAGCGGCGGGGTGCTGGACGAGCCGGCGACCGCCCAGGCCCTGGCCTCGTTCCTGCTCCGCGGCGTGCACTGCGGGGCGATCGGAGTCGGTGAGATCCCGATCCTTACCGGCAGCGACCTGGACACGATCACCCGGCTGGCGGCCCGCAGCCCTTCGTGAAGCCCTCGACGAAGGCAATTCGCCTCGTTCGCGCCACCTCCTCGCCTTCGCGGCCGCAGTATCGGGCGCGGCGGCGAGGAACGGGCGCGAACGCCGACGCTGCGGTCAGCCGACGACGCCGGCCAGGCGGTCACAGGCCGCGGCCAGGGTGTCCTGGAGCGCCGGATCACGCAGATGCGCCGGCACCGGCAGCGGACGCCGGTCCCGCCAGTACGGCCCGCGGGTCAGGTCGGCCTCGGTCGCGCAGTAGGAGAGGGTGTCCGCGGACTCCCGCGGGTCGCCGGGTGCCCCCCGGCTGGCCAGCTTGGTCTTGACCCAGCCCGGGTCGACCGCGGCCGAGGCGATCTGCGGAAGCCGCCGGCCCCAGGCCATGGCCAGGGCCACGTCGCACGCCTTGCTGTCCGCGTACGCCTGCCTCGGGTCGCGCTGGGCGCCCAGGACGTCCGGTCGGACCCGACCCGAACGGGCCATCCCCGAACCCAGCCAGAGCAGCCGTCCGGACAGGCGGTCGCGGAGCAGGGCGGTGAGCAGGTGCGGAGCCAGCACGTTGACCGCGAAGGTGGTCTCGAAGCCGTCAGGGGTGACCCGCGGAGTGTCGCCGCGCACCCAGACGCCCGCGTTGTGCACCAGCACGTCCAACGGCCCGTGCCCGGCGATCTGCTCCGCCAGTGACCGCACCTCGGCCAGCTGCGCCAGGTCGCCGGTCACCAGGTGCGCGTCCCCGTCCAGCCGCTGCACGACCGGGCGGCCGCGGGAGTCACTCCGGGCATGTACCAGCACCCGGTGGCCGGCCGCCAACAGCACCTGGGCGGTGGCCAGACCGATGCCGTCGGTCGCGCCGGTGATGCAGACGGTGGCCATCAGCCCGGCACCACCGTCACGGCGCAGCGGAGCCCGGGAGCTCGGCTGAGCCGGGCGTCCGCCGTGACCAGGGGACACTCGATCGCCTCGGCCAGCGCGACGTACGCGGCGTCGTACGCTGTCACGTTGTCGCGCAGCTCCCAGATGCGGTCGAACATCGCGAAGATGCCGTGCCGGGTGATGGCCATCCACCGGTACACGTCCAGCAACCGCCAGCCCTCGCCTGGATCCATGCCCCGATGGAGGACCCGGGCACGGAGGACGTGACTGACCTCGGCGTCAAGAAGGTGCGGGGCCTGGACCTGCTCCGTTGCCACGATCTGCCGTGCCGGCCCATCGTGTAACAGCGAGGCGACGACGGTCGCCGCATCACAGACGATCACCGATCAGCTCGTCCGCGGTCGAGGTCCTCCAGGATCTCGGCGATCGAGATGTCGTAGCTCGGCAAGGTGGCGAGCAGCGCAGCATTGTTGAACCGCCGCGACACCTCGGTCAGCTCACGTACGGCGATCGTGTTCACCGACGTCGACTCGACCTTGGCCTGCCGCTCCAGGCGTTCGACGACCTCGTCGGGCACGTTACGGAGGTACAGCGTCCTCATGTCGCACCATGCTAGCGCGCTGCAACGACACTGCTAGCGCTACCGCTTGACCCGCCAGGCCCGCTCGAACGGCAGCCGCCACGCGTGCGGAGCGACCAGCTGGTGGATGGCGTTCGGACCCCACGAGCCCGGCGCATATGGCTTGACCGGCGGCGGGTCGCGCAGCAGGTCCTCTGAGCGCTCCCACAGGCTCTCGATGCCCTCCGCCGTGGTGAACAGCGTGTGGTCGTCCCGCATCGCGTCCATGATCAGCCGCTCGTACGCCTCGAGGATGTCCCCGACCCGATCGGTTTCCTGGGTGGAGAACTGCATGCTCAGCTTGTCCAGCTTCATGCCGGGTCCGGGTCGCTTGCCGTAGAACGACAGGGACACCTTCGACTCATCAGCAAGATCAAAGGTCAGGTGGTCCGGACCGGACGAGCCGACCCCCGATCCGACCGGGAACATCGTCCGTGGCGCTTCCTTGAAAGCGATGGAGATGATCCGCAGCCCCTCAGCCATCCGCTTGCCGGTCCGGCAGTAGAAAGGTACGCCCGCCCATCGCCAGTTGTCGATACCGGCCTTCAGGGCGATGAAGGTCTCGGTATCGGAGTCGCGGGCGACCCCGTCCTCCTGCCGATAGCCGCTGTACTGCCCTCGGACGACCTCGCGCGGGTCGATCGGCAGCATGGAGCGGAACACCTTGTTCTTCTCCTCGCTGATGGCCCGCGGCTCCAGCGCGGTGGGCGGCTCCATCGCCACGAAGGCGAGGACCTGGAACAGGTGGGTGACCACCATGTCCTTGTACGCCCCGGTCACCTCGTAGAAGCTGGCCCGCTTGTCCAGGCCCAGGGTCTCGGGGATGTCGATCTGCACGTGGTCGATGAAGTTGCGGTTCCAGATCGGCTCGAACAGCCCGTTGGCGAAGCGGAACGCCAAGATGTTCTGCGCCGCCTCCTTGCCCAGGAAGTGGTCGATCCGGAAGACCTGCCGCTCCCGAAACGTCTCGTGCACCTTGTCGTTCAGCGCGATGGCACTCTGCAGGTCCGTGCCGAACGGCTTCTCCATCACCACTCGGGACCGGTCGACCAGGTCCGCCTCGCGCAGCATCTGGATCACCGTCGTGGCGGCGGACGGGGGCACGCTCAGGTAGTGCAGCCGACCGACCTGACCGCCCAGCTTCTCCTCGGCGATCTTGACCGCCTCGGCCAGGCCCTCCGAGCCGGTGGAGGTGGGGATGTAGGTGAGCCGGGCGGCGAACTCGTCCCACTGGGCCGGGGTCAGCGGGTGGTGGCTGAACTCCCCCACGGCCTGTTTGGCGAAGTTGCGGAAGGACTCCTCGGTGTGGTCCTCCAGCGACGTCCCGATCACCTGGATGTCCGGAGCCAGGGCCGACAAGGTGAGGTGGGCGAGCCCCGGCAGCAGCTTCCGCCGGGACAGGTCCCCGGTGGCCCCGAACAACACGATCACGTGCGGCGGGATCGTGTCGCTCCCCCTGCGACTCGCACGCGCGTTGGGCGAAGGGTAAGCGATGGTCTGCGCAGGTGAGAGCTCAGTCACTCTTAGATGCTTTCATTCGAGACGTATGTCAACAAGATGTGGGGTGCTAATCGATGAGGGCCGACCTGCGGTACGCCGCCAACTGCTCACTGCTGTTCACCGAGGTGCCGCTGGTCGAGCGGCCGGCCGCGGCCCGGGCCGCCGGCTTCGACGCGATCGAGTTCTGGTGGCCGTGGCCGGACCAGCCCGTCCCCGCCGATTCGGCTGTCGAGACCTTCGTCCGCGGCGTACGCGATGCCGGGGTTCGGCTGGTCGGGCTCAACTTCTACGCCGGTGACCTGGCCGGCCCGGACGCCGGCGTGCTGTCGCTGCCAGGACGGTCCGCCGAGTTCAGAGCCAACGTGGCGGTGGTGGCCGAGATCGGCGCGGCGCTGGGCGTCCCGGCGCACAACGCTCCGTACGGCGTACGGGTGGATGGCGTGCGCCCGGAGGAGCAGGACGAGCTGGCCCGGGAGAGCCTGACCCTCGCCGCGGAGGCGGTGGCCGGCTACGGGGCCACGGTGCTGGTCGAGCCGATCAGTGGGCCGAAGCCCTACCCGCTGCGCACCGCCCGCGACGCGGTGGCCGTGCTCGACCGGCTGGAGGTCGACAACGTCGGGCTGCTGCTGGACCTCTACCACCTGGCCGCCAACGGCGACGACCTGGACGCCGCGATCGACGCGTACGCCGACCGGGTCGGGCACGTGCAGATCGCCGACCACCCCGGACGCGGCGAGCCGGGGAGCGGTGCGCTGGACCTGGACCGTTACCTGGCGGCGCTCGTGGACGCCGGGTACACCGGGTACGTCGCCGCCGAGTACGTTCCGACCATGACCACGCTGGACAGCCTCGGCTGGTTCGCCGGGGCCCGGTCATGACCCGGGTGGCCTTTCTGGGCCTCGGCATCATGGGTGGGCCGATGGCGGCGAACCTGCTGGCGGCGGGTCACGACGTGACCGGCTTCAACCGCAGCCCGGCGGCGGTCGAGCGGCTCGTCGCGGTCGGCGGCCGCGGGGCGGGGTCGGTTGCGGAGGCGGTCCGCGACGCCGAGGTGATCATCACCATGGTCCCGGACTCCCCCGACGTCGAGGGCCTGGCGCTGGGCGAGGACGGCATCTACGCCAACGCCGGCCAGGGCGCGATCCACGCGGACATGTCCACGATCCGGCCGGACATGGCGCAACGGCTGTTCGCGGCCGGACGGGAGGCCGGCGTCCGGGTCCTCGACGCTCCGGTCAGCGGCGGTGAGGCCGGAGCCGAGGACGGCACGTTGTCGATCATGGTCGGTGCCGAGGAGGCCGACTTCGCGTCGGTGCAGCCGATCCTGCAGGTCATGGGGGCCACGGTCGCGCGGGTCGGTCCGCCCGGGGCCGGCCAGACGGTCAAGGCGGCGAACCAGCTGATCGTGGCCGGCACCCTGGAGCTGGTCGCCGAGGCCCTGGTCTTCCTGCGGGCGTCCGGCGTGGACCCGGAGGCGGCGGTGCCGGTGCTGGCCGGCGGGCTGGCCGGGAGTGCCGTGCTCGACCGCAAAGGACCGGCGATGCTGGCCGGGAACTTCCGGCCCGGTTTTCGGGTGGACCTGCACCACAAGGACCTCTGCATCGTCGTGGACAGCGCCCGGGAGCGCGGCGTGACCATCCCGCTGGGAGCCGTGGTGGCCCAGCTGGTCGGCGCGCTGCGCGCCCAGGGCGACGGCGACCTGGACCACTCGGCCCTGCTCCGCGGGATCCAGCGACTGTCGGGTGTCGAGGTGAGCGGAGGCGATCATGCGGGCTGAGCCTGTCGAAGCCCGCCCTTCGACAGGCTCAGGGGGCAGCAGAGTCGTTCTCGCGCCGGACAAGTTCAAGGGGTGCCTGCCCGCGGCGGAGGTCGCGGCCGCAGTCGCCCGAGGCGTACGCAGCGCCCGGCCGGAGGCTGAGACGGTCCTGGTCCCGGTCGCCGACGGCGGCGACGGCACGGTGGCTGCGGCGGTGTCCGCCGGATGGAGCGAGGTGGTGGTCGACGCCGTCGGTCCCACCGGCGAGCGGGTCCGGGCGGCGTACGCGCGACTGGGGCATCGGGCGGTCGTCGAGCTGGCCGAGGTGGTGGGGCTGGACCGGCTGCCGGATCGGCGGCTCGACCCGTTGGGCGCCTCCACCTTCGGGCTCGGGCTGGTGATCCGGGAGGCGGTCGCGGCCGGGGCGACCGAGATCGTGCTGGGCCTCGGCGGCAGCGCCTCCACCGACGGCGGGGCCGGGATGGTGCAGGCGCTGGGCGCCCGGTTGGATGCGCCGACCCGGCTGCTCGACGACGTCCGCGTCACCGTGGCCACCGACGTGGACTCCCCACTGCTCGGACCGATGGGAGCAGCGGCGGTGTTCGGGCCCCAGAAGGGAGCCAGCCCGGAGCAGGTCGCGGTCCTCGAGGACCGGCTGACCCGCTGGGCGGAGGTGGTCGCCGAGGCGACTGGACGGGACCTGTCGGGCACGCCGGGCGCCGGGGCAGCCGGCGGCACCGGGTTCGCGGCCCTGGCCCTGCTCGGGGCGACGGTGCGCCCGGGCATCGAGGTGGTGTTGGAGCTGGTCGGTTTCGCCGAGCGGGTGGCGGGCGCGGACCTGGTGGTCACCGGGGAGGGCTCGCTGGACGCCCAGTCGCTGGCCGGCAAGGCTCCGATCGGCGTGGCCCGGGCGACCGCGGCGTACGGCGTCCCGGTCGTGGCCGTGGCCGGGCGGCGCCGGCTGGCCGATGCTGACCTGCAGCGGGCCGGGATCGCGGCGGCGTACCCGCTGTCGGACCTTGAGCCCGACCCGGCGCAGAGCATCGCCCGGGCCGCCGAGCTGCTGGAGGTGACCGGGAGCCGGATCGCCGAAGCATGGCTGAGGTGATCTTCCGCGGCCGGGTGTTGACCTCTGACGGAGAGGCGCGGCGCCAGGTCACGGTGGCCGACGGCGTGATCACCGAGATCCGGCCCTTCGACCGGCTCAGGGCGCAGGACGGCATGCGCCCTGAGCTCGTGGAAGGGCGCACCTCCCCGGTGATCGAGCTGGCCGACGACGAGATCCTGCTGCCGGGGCTGGTCGACACGCACGTGCACGTCAACGAGCCCGGCCGCACGGAGTGGGAGGGGTTCGCCGCCGCGACCGCCGCCGCGGCCGCCGGCGGCGTGACCACGCTGCTGGACATGCCGCTGAACTCCATCCCGGCCACCACCAGCGTCGATGCCCTGGCGACCAAGCGGGCGGCGGCAGCCGGCCAGTGCGCCGTGGACGTCGGCTTCTGGGCCGGCGCCGTGCCGGAAAGCCTCAGCCGGCTGGCCGAGTTGCACGAGGCGGGCGTGTTCGGCTTCAAGTGCTTCCTGCTCGACTCCGGGGTGCCGGAGTTCCCGCCGCTGGCGGCGGAGCAGCTGGACCGGGCCATGACGGAGATCGCGGCGTTCGACGGGCTGCTGGCCGTGCACGCCGAGGATCCGCAGGTGATCAGCGCCAACGCGGGCGGCGGCTCCGTGCGCTACAGCGACTTCCTCGCCTCCCGGCCGGCGGCCGCCGAGACCGTTGCGATCGACGCGGTGATCGCGGCCGCCCGGGCGACCGGCTGCCGGACCCATATCGTCCACCTGTCCAGCGCGGAGGCATTGCCGGCGATCGCCGCGGCCAGGGCGGACGGCGTACGGCTCACCGTGGAGACCTGCCCGCACTACCTGGCCCTGCACGCCGAGGCCATCGCCGACGGACGGACCGAGTTCAAGTGCTGCCCACCGGTGCGGGAGGCGGCCAACGCCGACCGGCTGTGGGTCGGTCTGGCCGACGGCGTGATCGACTTCGTGGCCTCGGACCACTCACCCTGCCCCACCGAGCTGAAGCGGCTGGACGTCGGGGACTTCGGTCGGGCCTGGGGCGGCATCTCCTCGGTCCAGCTCAGCCTGCCGGTGGTGTGGACGGAGGCTCGCAGACGCGGCCACTCGCTGGCCGAGGTGCTGCTCTGGATGGCCGACAACCCGGCCGGCTGCGTCGGCCTGCCCGGCCGGGGCCGGGTCGGCGTCGGACGGCCGGCGGACCTGGTGGTGTTCGCGCCCGACGAGTCGTTCGTGGTGGACGCGGCGGCGCTACGACACAGGAACCCCGTGACTCCCTACCAGGGGCGCACGCTGGACGGCGTCGTCCGCCAGACTTACCTGCGAGGCGAGCGGGTGGTATCGGGGGACCGGCCGCGCGGCCGCCTCTTGACCCGCACCTGAGAGCGAGCATGCCCGACTTCACGCGGTATCCCGACCTGGCCTCGCGCGACCTGGCCGGGAGCGTCGTCAGCGCGAACGACGAGCTGTTCGCACCGCGACAGAGCCTGATCCTGCCCGTGCCCCCGGTCCATGAGGTCGGCGCATTCGGGCACACCGGGAAGGTGTACGACGGCTGGGAGACCCGGCGGCGCCGGGAGCCGGGCCACGACTGGGCGATCGTCCGGCTCGGCGCACCGGGGATCATCCGAGGAGTGGTGGTGGACACCGCCTTCTTCCGCGGCAACTACCCGCCGTACATCTCCGTGGAGGCCGCCTCGGTGGAGGGCTATCCGGATGCCGCGGAGCTGGACCGACTGCCGTGGACGGTCCTGGTGGAGAAGTCCCCGTGTGCGGGCGACACGGAGAACCACTATCCGGTCGACAACCCGAAGCGGTGGACCCATGTCCGGCTGAACATCTTCCCCGACGGCGGGGTCGCCCGGTTGCGGGTGCACGGGGAGGTGGTGGTCGACTCGCGCTACCTGACCGCGACGGTCGACCTCCTCGCCGAGGAGAACGGAGGCCGGGTGCTGGACACCTCCGACGCCTTCTACTCCTCGCCGGAGAACCTGATCTCGAGCCACCGGGCGCGACTGATGGGTGAGGGCTGGGAGAACGCGCGGCGGCGTGGCCCGGGCAACGACTGGGTGCTGTTCCGGCTCGGAGCGCGCGGCGAGCCGACCCTGATCGAGGTCGACACGTCCTACTTCGTAGGGAACGCGCCGGGTGAGGTGCGGGTCAGCGCGATCGACGAGACCCTCTGCGACCCCGAGGACACGGTGTCGTGGTGGGACGTGGTGCCGCGTACGCCGGTGCTGCCGGACACCCGGCACCGATTCCTGGTCGGCGAGCGGCGGACGGCCACGCACCTGCGGCTCGACGTCTATCCCGACGGCGGGCTGACCCGGTTGCGCTGCCACGGCGAGCTGCCGACGGAGGTGCGCAACGAGCTGTCCGAGCGGTTCGCGGAGGTGCTGCCCGCCGAGCATCGAAACTATCTGACCTGACCAGACGATAGATGAGGGGCTCGTCTCCGACGGCGATGGTGGATCGGCGCCACGGTGGGTAGGGGTCAGGGACAACCAGTTGTTGAAAGGAAACCCTCGTGGCATTTCAAGACTTTCCCTCCCGGGCACTGCACGATGTCGGCCTGGCCGCCTGGTTCGGCGGCACGCTGGCCAACGCCGTCAGCCTGAACCGGGCGGCCGGAGCGACCGATCGGTACAGCGACGCGGGTCGCGTGACCAACGTCGGCTGGGATCTGTGGGCCCCGGTCAACGCGGCCGCGATCGGCGCGCATCTCGTCGGAGCGGTCGGACAGCTGATCGGCAACAAGAGCCGGGTGGCCAGCCAGAAGGGCGTGCTCGGGATGTCGGTGGTCAAGACCGCGCTGACCGGCGCGGCTCTGGGCGTCACCGCGTACAGCCGGGTGCTGGGCAAGAAGATCGCCCAGCAGCAGGATGTCCCGATCGCCTCCGGCACCGAGCCGACCGAGACCACCCCGCCGGACGTGGCCAAGGCCCTCCAGCAGCAGAAGCTGCTGCAGTGGGTCGTGCCGGCCGTCACCGGCGCGCTGGTCGTGGTGACCGCGTACGCCGGCGAGCAGCAGCGTCCGACCTCGGTCAAGGCCGGGGTGCTGCAGCGGCTCAACCCGTTCAGCAGCTGATCGACCAACGTCCGCGCCGGAGCCCGACGGCTCCGGCGCGGACGAGGGCGGCCTACGGGCGGAAACTGTGCGCTTACGACATGGGTTGGGTCGAATCCGGCCGATCTGGCTGTCGTAGGTGCACAGTTTTCGGCGAGGGCCGGGGGTCAGGCGGCGAAGACCGCCCGCAGTGTCCCCGTCCAGGCCTTGCGCAGCTCGGTCAGCGGCAGGCTGAACTGGCCGGTGACCACCAGGGCGGCACCGGCTCCAGGCTCCTCTACGGCGCCCAGCCGACGCCGCTCGACGCCGATCTCGGTGCAGAGCGCGACGAAGTCGTCCACGGCGTCGGGCTTGACCGAGACCAGCACCCGACCGCTGCTTTCGGAGAAAAGGGCGACGAACGGGTCCAGGCCGTCGGGCAGGGTGACCTCCACCCCGTGGTCGCGGCGGAGGCAGGACTCGACCAGAGCCTGGGCCAGCCCGCCGTCGGCCAGGTCGTGCGCACTACTGAGCACACCCCGCCGGCTGGCGCGGACCATCACCTGGGCCAGCCGCTGCTCGGCCGCGAAGTCGACCGTCGGCGGCGTACCGCCGAGGTGGTCGTGGACGGCCTCGGCCCAGGCCGACCCGGCCAGCTCGTCCCGGGTCTGGCCGAGCAGGAAGACCACGTCGCCCGGCGAGCTGAACCCGATCGGCGTACGCCGGGTCACGTCCTCGATCACCCCGAGCACTCCGACAATGGGCGTCGGCAGGATCGCCACCTCACCGGTCTGGTTATAGAAGCTCACGTTGCCGCCGGTGACCGGGATGCCCAGCGCCCGGCAGCCGTCGACCAGCCCGCGTACCGCCTCCCTGAACTGCCACATGATGGCCGGATCCTCGGGTGAGCCGAAGTTCAGGCAGTCGGTGATGGCCAGCGGCTCGGCCCCGCTGACCGCGACGTTCCGGTACGCCTCGGCCAGGGCCAGCTGGGCGCCGACGTACGGGTCGAGCAGGCAGAACCGGCCGTTGCCGTCGGTGGCCAGCGCGATCCCGAGCGAGGTCTCCTCGTCGATCCGCAGCATGCCGGCGTCCTCCGGCTGTGCCAGCACCGAGTTGCCGCGCACGTAGCGGTCGTACTGGTCGGTCACCCAGGACTTGTCGCAGAGGTTGGGCGCGGCGACCATCGTCCGCACGGTCGCGGCGAGCTCCTCCCCTGTGGTCGGGCGGGCCAGCGTCTGGACGCCGTTGGCCTGCACCGCGTCCTGCCAGTCCGGCCGGGCGAAGGGCCGCTCGTAGACCGGTCCCTCGTGCGCGACCGTACGCGGGGGCACGTCGACGATCCGCTCGCCGTGCCAGTTGATCTTGAGCCGGTCGCCGGTGGTCACGTCGCCGACGACCGTGGCCAGTACGTCCCACTTGCGGCAGATGGCCAGGAACGGCTCGACGTTCCTCGGCTCGACGACGGCCATCATCCGTTCCTGCGACTCGCTCATCAGGATCTCCTCCGGGCTGAGCGTGGAGTCCCGCAGCGGCACCTGGTCGAGCTCGATGAACATGCCACCGTCGCCGGCGCTGGCCAGCTCGGAGGTGGCGCAGGACAGCCCGGCGCCGCCCAGATCCTGGATTCCGGCCACGAGACCCGCCTGGAACAGCTCGAGGGTGCACTCGATCAGCAGCTTCTCCATGAACGGATCGCCGACCTGCACGCTGGGCCGCTTGCTGGGCCGCTCCGCATCGAAGGTCTCGCTGGCCAGCACGCTGACCCCGCCGATGCCGTCGCCGCCGGTCGCGGCGCCGTAGAGGATGACCCGGTTGCCGACCCCGCGGGCGTGGGCCAGGTGCAGGTCCTCGTGCCGGAGCACACCGACGCACAGGGCGTTGACCAGCGGGTTCCCCAGGTAGCTGCGGTCGAAGACCACCTCGCCGCCGATGTTGGGCAGGCCCAGGCAGTTGCCGTAGCCGCCGACCCCGGCCACCACGCCGGGCAGCACCCTGGCGGTGTCCGGTTCGTCGAGCGGACCGAAGCGCAGCGGGTCCATCACCCCGATCGGTCGGGCGCCCATGGCGAGGATGTCGCGCACGATGCCGCCGACCCCCGTCGCCGCCCCCTGGTAGGGCTCCACGTAGCTGGGGTGGTTGTGCGACTCGATCTTGAAGGTCACCGCGTAGCCCTGGCCGATGTCCACCACCCCGGCGTTCTCGCCGATGCCGGCCAGCAGCTTGCCGATCGGAGTCTCGGCGGGCAGGTCACCGAAGGCGCGCAGGTGCACCTTGGACGACTTGTAGGAGCAGTGCTCGGACCACATCACCGAGTACATGGCCAGCTCCGACGAGGTCGGCCGCCGCCCGAGGATCTCCCGGATCCGGGCGTACTCGTCCTCCTTGAGGCCAAGGGCCGCCCAGGGCTGCTCCTGGTCCGGTGTCCGCCCGGCGTTGTCAACGGTGTCCAGCACGGGGTAACGCTACCTAGTCCTGCGCCGACCGGTCCGTGCGTCGACAAGGTGGTCACTCCTGCCGGAAGTACCCTGAGTCTGCGACCAGCCGGTCGCCCAGAACCAGACCAGCGGGCTGATCAGGGCGACGGTGGCGAAGAGCCAGACGTAGACGCCGGCGTCGTTGAGCACCGTACCGAGGACGCCGGTGCCCATCACCGCGTGGACCACCGGCCCCAGGGTGCTGAACTCGCTGCGGGCCGACGGCACCACGTACCGGAGGGCCAGCACCCAGACGGCGATGCCCAGGACGACGGCAGCAGCGCCCTGCGGACTGAGGATGGTCTCGGCCGACGCCACGGCCTTCCGGGCGACCACATCGAGGGCGTCACCGTCCAGGATCCGCTGCACGAAGTTGCCCAGGTGGCTGCGGCGGTCCGGCCCCCGGGCCCAGTCCACGACCGAGATCACGCCGATCGCGACCACGGCCGCACCGGCCACGGCGAGCAGGCGCAGCGGCGTGATGCGTATCCCGGCGATCACCAGGACCAGCCAGAGCACCGGCGGGGTCAGGGCGATCACGCCACCGAAGTCGCTGCCCATCGACGGCCAGCCCTCGCAGATGACCATCCCGAAGCCGATGAGCGCGACCGCGACCGCCGCGGCCCGCGGTTGGCCGGCGGCCAGCAGCCGGTGCGCCAGGTAGCCGGCGAGCAGCAGCCCGGCGGTGGCGTACGCAGCGAAGGTGCTGTTGCCGAAGCCGTACCAGCGCAGCGCGTCGACGGGCCGGGAGTTGAGCATCGAGCCCGACTGCAGCGGTCCGCCGAGGGCGGCGTCGGTGGTGAGTACCGCCACGATCAGGGCGGAGGCGATGATCACCGGCGGGGCCGGCAGCAGTCGACTGAGACCGTAGGCCAGCCCGGCGACGGCGGCCCACGCCGCCGCGACCGTCAGGCTGATGGTCTGCAGCGGCCGGTCGCTGTACTCCCACGGCACCACCCCGGTGAGCAGCATCGCGGCGGGCAGCGCAGACCCGATCGCCGCCGCACCGCGCACCACCCGCGCGTCCCGACGCAGGGCGCCGACCACCCCGACGGCGACCAGCAGTCCGGCCAGGCTGCCGAGCACCGCGTACGCCCCCGGGATGGTGTCGGACAGCGCCGCCACGGCGGCCAGGTGGTCGGCGACGCGATCGGCACTCAGCGTCGCCGGCTCCACGGCCAACGGCGACCCGTCGATGGCCGCCGTCGTCGGACCGGCGCGGAACTCGACCAGGGTGCGGGTGAGGTCGGTCAGGGTGATCACGCCGGTACGCCGCGTGCTGGCGGAGGTCACCCAGCCCGGGAGGGTGGTGCCCACCCGGTAGAAGACCTGCAGCGCCGGGTCGTCGGACCCGGCAGCCGGGCCGACCCCGGTGACGATCACCGTGCGGGCGTCGCCGAGGGCCAGCGCGCCGATCAGCTCGTCGGCCCGGTCGCCGGCGTCGATCAGAGTGATCGGACAGCTCGTGGCCAGCCCGCCGCGAACGAACTCCTCGACCGTCGTGTACGCGGCCAGCGTCCCGTCCGGCCGGGCGGCCGCCAATGCCGCTCCGGGACCCACCGCCGCAACGCAGCCGTCGACGGCGCCGGACAGCGTGCCCAGTCGGGCATCGCCGCGGCGCGCCGCGGCGGCAGCCACGTACTCGGCCCAGCGGTCGATCCTCCCGCCGGTCACGGTCACCGCGCACTCGCCGCCCACCGTCGTCCGCCGGCCGGCGCCCAGGGTGGCCCAGCCGGCCGCCGCACATTCGCCGACATAGCGGGGCCGGATGGCGATGGCGCCGGCCTGCACCCGGCTGGACCGCTCCTCGATCACCTTCCGGTCGACGTCGGTCAGCTGCGGGCGCCCGGTCACCCCGACCACCACCACCTGGTCGGTGAAGATCGCCGAGGGTGAGGGCGGCTCCGGCGAGGCGGCGATCCAGCGCAGCCCGGCGAAGGTCCCGGCCAGCAGGAGCAGCAGCGCGACCCAGCGAGCGGAGCGACGCACCAGCCCGAGCGCCTACACCCGCACGGAGAGAAAGCTCAGCACGCTGGTGAAGAAGGGGCGCCCGTCGAGCGTCGGTCCGGTCAGCGGATCGACGTTGTGCTCCGGGTGCGGCATCAACCCGACCACGTTGCCGCGCTCGTTGCAGATGCCGGCGATGTCGCGCCGGGCGCCGTTCGGGTTGCCGTTGAGGTAGCGGAAGACCACCCGGCCCTCCCCCTCCAACCGGTCCAGCGTGTCCTCGTCGGCGACGTAGGCGCCCTCGCCGTTCTTGAGCACGATGGTGATCTGCTGGCCGGTCGTGAAGTCGCTGGTCCAGGTGGTGTCGACCGACTCGACCCGCAGGTCCTGGTCGCGGCAGACGAACGTCTGGACGTCGTTGCGCACCAGGGCGCCGGGCAGCAGGTGGGCCTCGCAGAGGATCTGGAACCCGTTGCAGATCCCGAGCACCGGCATCCCACCCTCCGCGGCCTTGACCACCTCCGTCATCACCGGAGCGAACCGGGAGATGGCCCCGCAGCGCAGGTAGTCGCCGTAGGAGAACCCGCCCGGCAGGATGACCGCGTCGACGTTCCTAAGGGTGTGGTCGCCGTGCCAGAGCGGGACGGCCTCGGCTCCGGCCAGCCGCACCGCCCGCAGCGCGTCGTGGTCGTCGAGCGAACCGGGGAAGGTGACGACGCCGATCTTCGCCGTCATCGGTCGGCGGACTCGGGCTCGGCCGGACCCTTGGACTCGGTGACCTCGGCAACCGGGGCTGCCGACACCACCGTCTCGGCCGCGGTCTCCACCTTGACCGCGAAGGTCTCGATCACAGTGTTGGCCAGCAGCGTCTCGGCGGCGTGACGGACCTCCGTGATCCGCTCGTCGGTGAGCTCGCCCTCCACCTCGAGCTCGAACCGCTTGCCCTGCCGGACCGACACGCCGGTGAAGCCGAGCCGGTTCAGCGCCCCGGTGACCGCCTTGCCCTGCGGGTCCAGGATCTCCGGCTTGGGCATCACGTCGACCACCACTCTTGCCATGCCGGACAGTCTAGGGATCAGCGGCCGGGGAGGAGCGGAGGCGGCAGCCCGTCCAATGCCTCGCGGAGCGCGGATGGGTCTGGCGGGAGCCCCGAGCCTGCGAGGGCGGATGGCTGCGACGCGAGCCCTTGGGAGGGGCTGCCGGGTAAGGGAGGAGGGGTCAGGCGACATCGCGGCGGACGGTCAAGACCATTGCGATCGCGGCTGGGACCAGACACCAGGCGGCCAGCACCAGGGCGCCCTGCCACCAGGCGAAGGGGTTGTCGCTGGCGAAGAGCACCGGCGAGGTGACGCCGAGCATCGCGTTGGTCGCGCCGGTCGGCAGCAGGTTGAGGGCGTTGTCCCAGTCGCGGAGGTAGCAGACCAGGGACAGGATCGGCTCGACCAGGTACGCGAAGCAGATCCCGACCAGCATGGCGACGAGCAGGTTCTTGATCAGGATGCCGATGCCCATCCCGATCATGGTCCACAGCGCCATCGAGATCGCCCCGAGGATCAACGAGCGCCAGGTGCTGCCGCGGTCGAAGAAGAACGAGCCGTCGCCGATCAGGAACGGCACGGCCGCCACCACCCCGGCCAGCACGCTGGCCACCCCGTACAGCAGCCCGAAGAGCAGCAGGCTGGCCGCCTTGCCCAGCAGCGCGCGGTTGCGCCGGGGGGTGGCGAGGTAGGTCGCCGCCAGGGTCTGGTGCCGGTACTCCAGGCCCATGGTGGCGATCCCCAGCACCACCGCCAGCACCCGGGCCGCCGGGTTGCCCGCGTTGTAAATGCTGCGCACGATCCCCGGGTCGTCGAACGACGCTCCCGAGTCGGGCTGCAGCAGGGCGACCCCGACCGCGTATCCCCCGCTGAGCACCAGGACGCAGATCAGCATGATCCACCACAACCGCGTGGTGGTGATCTTCCTCAGCTCGGCCCGGAGGATTCCGCTCAACGAGAAGCCTCGAGCATGGCGAAGAACTCCTGTTCCAGATCGCGACGCTCGGTGACCAGCTCCTGCACCACGATGCCCGCGTTGAACAGGGCCGCTCCCACCGCGGCAACTTCCTGACTGTGGATCCGCAGGTACGGGCCCTGCTCGTTGGCGGCCCACTCCACCCGCACCCCGAGCGGCGCCAGCACCTGGCCGGCGGTGTCCAGGTCCGACACCCGGGCGCGGATGGTGCCCTGTTCGAGCTGCAGGTCCGACATGGGCATCTGCGCCAGCAGCCGGCCCTTGTGGATCACCACGATCTCGTCCACCGTCGCCTGTACCTCGTTCAGCAGGTGTGAGGACACCAGGACGGCCCGGCCCGTCGCCGCGAAGTCCCGCAGCACCTGTCGCAGCCAGCGGATGCCCTCGGGGTCCAGCCCGTTCGCCGGCTCGTCGAGGATCAGGTAGTCCGGGTTGCCGATCAGCGCCGAGGCGATCGCCAGCCGCTGCCGCATGCCGAGCGAGTACTGACTGGTGGGCCGCCGCGCGTCCTCGGTCAACCCCACGCGGTCCAGCAGCTCGTCGACCCGCCGGTCGCTCACCCCGGCGGTCGCCGCCAGCACCCGGAGGTGGTTACGCCCGGTACGGCCCGGGTGGAAGTTGGCGTCCAGCACCGCCCCCACCGTCTCCTGCGGCCGAGCGAGATCGGCGTAGGCGGT
>DATHBQ010000156.1:0-4435 GCA_035296105.1 Propionibacteriaceae bacterium
GGGCCTCCCGGCGGAACCGGGCCTGGAAGGACGGGTCGCGCGCGAGGTCCGCGCGCAGCGTCTTCACCGCCACCTGGCGTCCGAGCCGGGTGTCATGCGCGTGGTAAACCTCCGCCATGCCACCACGGCCGAGCACCGGGCCCAGCTCGTACCGGCCGCCGAGGCGACGCGGCTCTTCCATAGCTTCCTACCAGCCCTCTCCGTCGGTCCCGACCGCGCACTCGTGCGGTCGGAGGTGCCGTCCGGGCCCTACCGTACCCGGCTCGCTTTGTGTGACCTGGCCAAGCCCGTCACCCGATACAGGACCGGTATCGCAACGTGCACCGATGTGAAGGGGACGTGAGCGGGGTCACTTCCGGTTGCCGATGACGGCCTCCATCACGCTCTTGGCGATGGGGGCCGCGAGACCGCCGCCGGAGATGTCACCGCGGTCGGCGTCCTCGTCCTCGACCACCACGGCGACGGCGACCGGGGAGCTGCCGTCGCTGAGCTTGGCGTAGGAGATGAACCAGGCGTACGGCTTCTCGCTGTTGTCCACGCCGTGCTGGGCGGTACCGGTCTTGCCGCCGACCTTGACGCCGTCGATCTTCGCGGTGCCGCCGGTGCCCTCCTCGACGACGGTCTCCATCATCGACTGGAGTTTCTGCGCGTTCTCCTCCGACAGCGGCCGGCTCAGCTCCTCCGGGTCCGTCTGCTCGATGGTGTCGAGGTTGGGCGCCTGGAGCTTGTCGACCATGTACGGCTTCATCAGGGAGCCGTCGTTGGCGACCGCCGAGGCGACCATGGCCATCTGCAGCGGGGTCGCGGCGGTGTTGAACTGGCCGATGGAGGACAGCGCGACCTCGGAGGGCGCCATGTCCTCGGAGAACACCGAGGCGTTGGCGCGCACCGGGGTGAACTGCTCGGAGGTGAAGCCGAAGTCCTTGGCCTTCTCCAGCATCTTGTCGTTGCCGATCTCGGAGCCGACCTTGCCGAAGACGGTGTTGCAGGACCACTGGAGCGCGACCCGCAGGGTGGCGTTCTTGCAGGGGTGGTTGCCGTCGTTCTTCAGCGGGGTGGTGGTGCCGGTCATGATCCACGGCAGCGGGGTGTCGGTCGGCTCGTCCGGGTCCGGGTACTTGCCGTACTCCAGCGCGGCGGCGGCGGTGACGACCTTGAACGTGGAACCCGGCGGGTAGGTCTCGCGCAGGGCCCGGTTCAGCATCGGGTCGTCGGGGTTGTTCTTCTTCTGGAGCTTGTTCCAGGCCTTCTGGTCGTCGTCGGAGTAGCCGGCGATCGTCGACGGGTCGTACGACGGGTACGAGGCCAGCGCCAGGATCTTCCCGGTGGACGGCTCGATCGCGGCGACGGCGCCCTTGCCGCGCTCCTTCAGCCCCTCGTACGCGGCCTTCTGGGCGGCGGCGTTGAGGGTGGTGACCACGTTGCCGCCCTCCCTCTTCTCACCCGTGAGCATGTCGAGGGTGTTGCGGAAGAAGAGCCGGTCGTCGTTGCCGGTGAGGATGCCGTCCTCCAGGTTCTCCAGCTGGTTGGTGCCGAAGGCCTGGGAGGCGTAGCCGGTGACGGGCGCCCACATGGGGCCGTCCTTGTAGGTGCGGACGTACTCGAAGTCGCCGCGCTCGGCCTTCTTGGAGCCGGTGATGGCCTTGCCGTCGACGATGATGTCGCCGCGCGGGGTGGCGTAGCGCTCGATGGCCACCCGGCGGTTGTCGGTGTCCGATGCCAGCTCGTCCGCGCGGACGTACTGGAGCCAGTTGTCACGGATCAGCAGGGTCAGCATGAGCAGCCCGCAGAAGATCGCGATCCGTCGCAGGGGCTTGTTCACGGGCGGACCACCTGGGTCATCTCGGCGTCGGGGTTGGGGGCGGGGGACGGGGCCGGGCGGCGCGCGGTGTCGCTGATCCGCAGCAGGATGCCGATCAGCGCCCAGTTGGCCAGCACGGACGAACCGCCGTACGCGAGGAACGGCATCGTCATACCGGTCAGCGGGATGAGGCCCATCACGCCGCCGGCCACCACGAAGACCTGGAGCGCGAAGGCGCCGGACAGGCCGATGGCGAGCAGCTTGCCGAACGGGTCGCGGGCGGCGAGGGCGGTGCGCACACCGCGCTCCACGATCAAGGCGTAGATCAGCAGGATCGCCATCACGCCGGCCAGGCCCAGCTCCTCGCCGAAGGTGGCGAGGATGAAGTCGGAGTTGGCGGCGAAGCGGATCAGCTCGGAGTGGCCCTGGCCCCAGCCGGTGCCGAGCGTGCCGCCGGAGCCGAACGCCCACAGGGCCTGCATGGCCTGCTCGGAGTGGCCGACGACACCCTGCCGGGAGAGCATGTACTCGCCCATCGGGTCCAGCCAGGCGTCCACCCGCTGCTGGATGTGCGGCTCGAAGCTCGCCACGCCGACGGCGCCGACCGCGGACATCAGCAGACCGAAGACGATCCAGCTGGTCCGCTCGGTGGCGACGTACAGCATGATGACGAACATTCCGAAGAACAGCAGCGAGGTGCCGAGGTCGGTCTCGAAGACCAGGATGAGGATCGAGATCGCCCAGACGACCACGATCGGCCCGAGGTCGCGGCCGCGCGGCAGGTACAGGCCCATGAAGCGGCGGCTGGCGAGCGCCAGGGCGTCCCGCTTCACCATCAGGTAGCCGGCGAAGAAGACGGCGAGGACGATCTTGGCGAACTCACCGGGCTGGAGGGTGCCCAGGCCGGGGATGCGGATCCAGATCTTCGCGCCGAAGACGTCGGTGCCCAGACCCGGCACCAGCGGCAGGACGAGCAGCACCAGCGCCACGAACATCGAGATGTACGTGTAGCGCTGGAGGACGCGGTGGTCCTTCAGGAAGATCAGCACCACGATGAACAGGGCGATGCCCAGCGCGGTGTACAGCAACTGCCGGGGCGCGGCCGTGACGAAGGTGGGCAGCGACTGCAGCAGCTTCGACTGGTCCAGCCGCCAGATCGCGACCAGTCCCAGCCCGTTGAGCAGGGTGGCCAGCGGCAGCAGCAGCGGATCCGCGTACGGCGCGAACTTCCGTACGACGAGATGGGCGATACCGGCCAGCAGGCCGAGGCCCAGGCCGTAGCTCAGCAGACCGGACGGCACCTGCTCGTTGATCGCGAGGCCCACATTGGCGTACGCGAAGACCGGGATGACCACCGCGAAGACCAGCAGGGCCAGCTCGGTGTTGCGGCGGCTCGGCGTACCGATGGAGCCGCTCGTGGACGTGTGGTGCGTCGACGTGTTGGTAGGACTGCTCATCGTGTGACAGGGCTTCTCACGGCTTGCCTACTGCTTACCGCACAGCGAGACGACCTTCTGCTCTTCCTCCGAGAGGCTGGGGCCGGGGCTGGGAGTGGCGGTCGGGGTCGCGGACGCGGACGGGTTCGGGGACACCGAGGGGCTCGGCGATGCCTTGGACGTGACGGAGATGCGGGTGGTTCCCGTGGTGCCGCCGGCCTCGCCCTCGCCGGTGCGCGCGTTGTTCTCGCGCTCGGCGGCGCGCCGCTCCACCTGCTTGCGGCACGCGGAGGCCTGCACGGCCAGCTCGTCGATCTTCGCCCGGGCGTTCTTCAGGCTGCCCTCGGTGATCGTCCCCTCGACCAGCTTCCGCTGGTAGGGAGGCAGGTACTTGAGTTCGATCTCCGGGTGGTCCTTCTCCACCTCGGACAGCGACACCCAGGCCAGGTCCTGGCTGATGCCGCGGTACAGGGCGACGTGCTCTCCGTTGGCGCCCACGTAGTACTGGGTCTGGGTCCAGCGGTAGCCGCCGTAGAGGCCACCGCCGACCACGGCCAGCGCCAGGACGCCGTAGAAGGACCGCCTGAGCCACCTGCGGCCCTTGCGGGGTTTGACGAAGTCGTCCTCGTCGTAGGCGCCGAAGCCGTCGGCCGGGATGAAACCGGTGGTGTCACCGGAACCGGGCGGGCCGAACTCGCCGCCGCCGCCCTGGCCGGGCACCTGGCGGCCGAGGCCGGAGGCGCGGCCGGCGGGGGTCTGCATGATCCCGTTGTCGGACAGCTGGTGCTGGTTCTCGGCGACCGCGCCGACCACCACCGGGGTGTCGGACAGCTGCCCGGCGAGGGTGTCGCCGGTGTCCAGGTCGAGGACGTCCGCGACGATCACCGTGATGTTGTCGGGGCCGCCGCCGCGCAGCGCGAGCTGGATCAGCTCCTGCACGGTCTCCTGCGGTCCCTGGTAGCTGGCGAGGGTGTCCTCCATCGTCTGGTGGGAGACGACCCCGGACAGCCCGTCGGAGCAGATCAGATAGCGGTCGCCGGCCCGGACCTCGCGGATCGACAGGTCGGGCTCCACGTGGTCGCCGCTGCCCAGCGCGCGCATCAGCAGGGAGCGCTGCGGGTGGGTGGTGGCCTCTTCCTCGGTGATCCGGCCCTCGTCGACCAGCCGCTGCACCCAGGTGTGGTCCTGGGTGATCTGG
>DATHBQ010000157.1:0-6923 GCA_035296105.1 Propionibacteriaceae bacterium
TGGCTGATACCGACGTGCATGTCCGCCGCGCCGCGCCGCGCCGGTCCGCCGTGCTCGGTCGTGCGCCGCAGTCCCTCCTCGTAGAGGCTCATCGCCTCCCGGAGACGACCCTGGGCGATACGGAGATCGGCAAGGGTGACGGCGCCCGCTACCACGTCCGCGACGTGCCCCGCCTTCGCCAAGCCGGCCATCCCCTCGGCGTACCAACGATGAGCCGCCTCCAGGTCTCCACTCGTCCAGTGGGCGAGGCCGAGCAGGGCCGCTGCCGCCCCGCGACCGACCTGGTCGTCCTCGTCCGCGAGCTCCAGCGCCCGCGTGGCATGGGTCAAGGTGCCGGCCACATCGCCGCGGGCCTGAGCTTGACCCGCCCGGTACATGGCGATCGCCCCAGGTAGTCGGCGAAAGGCCACCTCGTCCACCACCATCGGCGCCGTCGCGACCTCGCGGCCCTGATCGCCCCCGGTTGCCATGGTGAGCCGCCGTTCGGCGTCCTGGAGGCGCTCCTCCACTCCGGCGAACGCCCCCGCACTCATCTGGGCTCCGACGTAGGCCATGCTCAGCACCGGTCTGTCCCGGACCACCTGGTCGGGAAGCGCCTCGAGCCAGTGCCGCAGCGTGGCGTCCTGACGGCCCTGCCGCAGGACGGGGATGGCCAGTTCGACCAGCTCCGCGGCCCGGTCGTAGAGCTTGCCGGCCAGCGCATGGCGGATCGCCTCGGGCCGGTCGCCATTCTGCTCGTACCAGTCGCTGGCCCGGCGGTGGAGATCAGCGAGATCCTGGGGTTGCTCGTCGAGCAGGCGCGCTTGCAGCACATCGGCGAACAGATGGTGATAGCGGTACCAGTGGCGGCGGTCGTCGAGCGGGACCAGGAACAGGTTCCCCCGGTCGAGGGCCTCGAGCGTGGTCCGGCCGCCTTGCTGACCGGTCACCGCCTCACAGAGGGAGCCGTTGAGCCGGCTCAGGATGGAGGTCTGCAGCAGGAATCGCTGGCGATGTTGGGGCTGACGCTGCAGCACCTCCTCGGCCAGGTAGTCGACGATGTAGCGATCGTCGCCGGTGAACCCGGCGAGGAAGCCTGCAATGTCGTTGCGGCCCTGCATCGAGAGCGCGGCCAGCTGGATCGCGGTGATCCAGCCTTCCGTCCTGCGCTCCAGGGTGGCGACGTCTTCGGCCGTGAGATCCAGCCCCACCACGTCGTTGAGATACGTCGCCGCCTCCTCGGCGGTGAAGCGCAGGTCGGCGGCGCGGATCTCGACGAGTTCGCCACGCCCTCGCCACCGCGCCAGCGGCAACGGTGGATCAGCGCGGCTGGCCAGGACGAGGTGTACCTGGGGTGGCAGGTGCTCGACCAGGAACGCCATGCCGTCCTGGATCTCGCGCGACTCGATCAGGTGGTAGTCGTCCAGGACGAGCACGACCTCGTTCGGGAGGGCGTTGAGATCGTTGAGCAGGGTCGCCAGGGCCACCTCGATCGCCGGTGGCTGGGGCGATCGCAGCAGCGAGAGCGCGTTCTCCCCGACTCCGGGATCCGCCGTCCGGAGTGCAGCCACGACGTACGGCCAGAAGACCGCGGGATCGTTGTCGCGCTGGTCGAGCGACAGCCAGGTCGCAAGGACCTTTTCGGCCGGTGGAGCGGTGAGCCACTCCGCCAGCAGCGTCGTCTTGCCGAAGCCGGCCGGGGCTGACACCAGCGTGAGCGCCGCTCCCATCCCGCGGCTCAGTCGAGCGTGCAGTCGTGATCGCGCGACGAGGCCGTGCCGCCGCCTCGGGACGTGGAACTTGGTCTGCAGCAGCGGGCCGGCTCCCGCAGCGCTGTGGGACTCGCGAACCTCAGGCTCGGACGTCGAAATGGTCGTCAGCCGACCGGTGCCACCGGCTGCCGTCCCTCGGCCAGAGGCGGTTCGAAGCTCGCGAGCAGCTGCTCCAACGCCTGCTGGTCCGGACCGACGAACGGTGTCGCGTTCGGGGCCTCGACCACGGTGTCGAACATGCTGGCTGTGTCCGCCGCCGGCGGGAGGTGCGAACTGAGGATCAGCTCCGGGCCGAACGCCTGGACCGCGCGAACCGTCTCCAGATAACGATCGGTGTCGATGTTGTGGATCCAAGGGCTGTCCACAGCCGCCCACAGCAGCTGCCCACCCCGAAGCTCATCAGCGGGAACTTCACGTGCATCGGTGGCCACTGCGAGTTCCAGGGTCGCGACGGGTGCACCGAAGCAGTCGGAGCTGAAGACGATCTGGGAACGGTCGTCGAAGAAGCCAACGGTGGCTGGGCTGTCGAACAGCGGCGGCCGGAAGGCGTGCAGCTTGCGGTCACCCACGTCGAGGCCCTGGCCGGGGTTGAGGAGGTAGACCCGATCCACGGGGAGCGGGCGCTCGGTGGACATGATGCCCATGCCGCCGAAGGTTGTGACCAGCCGGGCCTGGGGCGCGGCGTCGAGAAGTGGGAAGAGGCCGCCCGTGTGGTCGCGGTCCGGGTGGGTGAGCCAGATCCAGCGGACGTCAGCAGGGTCGATCACGGCGCTCAGGTCGGTCAGGAAGTCTTTGTCCGGCAAGCTCAGGCCAGTGTCGATCACCACCGGTTCCTCGGCGTGCAGTACGAACGCGTTGACCGCAAGGAAGCCGAGACCCGGTATCTCTGCCGGATCCGCCAGGACGGTGACGTGCTCATTCAGTCGGTGGGTGTGCATGGTTACCCCTCGGTGGTGGCGACCCTCAGCTCAATGTAACCGCGGGAGGATCGGTCCGCCACGAGAAGGATCGGGCTGGAGTCACGGGATGAGCCCCTCCGCGGTCAGCTGCGCCCAGAGGTCGTCGGGCACCGGCTCGGCCATCCGGGCGATGGTCTCGCGGATCTGGGTGGGCTGCATCGCGCTGGTCACGACCGTACGGACGACTGGCTCGCGCAGCGGAAAGTGCAGCGCCGCCGTCGGCAGGTGGACGCCGTGCTCGGCGCAGATCGCCGCCAGCCGCTGGGCCCGGGCGATCACGTCCGGCGGCGCCGGCGCATGGTCGTACGTCGCGTGATCGGGCACCGTGTCGGTGGCCAGCAGGCCGGAGTTGAACACCGACGCGCAGGCAATGCCGATGCCGTGCCGGCGACAGTCCGGGATCACCTGAGCGGCCAGCGGCTGCTCCAGGAGCGTGTAGCGGCCGGCGGCCATCAGCAGGTCGGGGATGCCGGTGCGCGCGGCGGCCTCCAGGGCCGGAAGATAGCCGGATCCGACGCCGACCGCGCCGACCAGGCCCTCGTCCCGCAGCTCGGCACAGGCCGGGAGGCCGATCTGGATCCCTTCCTCGAGGTCGTAGCTCTGCGGGTCGTGCAGGTAGAGGATGTCGACCCGGTCCAGGCCCATCCGGCTCAGCGACTCCTCGAGGCTGACGCGTACGCCGGCCGGCGTCGGGTCCCAGACCCGACGGGTCGTCGCGGGCACGGCGAAGTTCTCGTCGTCCTGCCGGTCCTCGCCGCCGGGGTTCGGCCGCAGCAGCCGGCCGGCCTTGGTGGAGAGGACGTAGGAGTCCCGCGGCTTGGTCTGCAGGAACGCTCCGAGGCGCCGTTCGGCCAGCCCGAGGCCGTAGTGCGGGGCGGTGTCGAAGCTGCGGATGCCGCCGTCCCAGGCGGCCTCCAGGATCGACCGGGCCACCTCGTCCGACATCTCCCGGTAGAGGTTGCCCAGATCGCCCGTGCCCAGCGACAGCGGGTGGCGGCCGAGGTCGGTCATACGGGCTCCCGCGTGAAGTCCTTGCGGGACAGCTTGCGCCAGACCCAGCTGGCCGGGATGTGCTGGTCGAACAGGACGTACGCCGCGGTCGAGTCGACCACCAGGGTGGTCTCCAGCTCCCGTCGCTCGGAGCCCTCGCCGGCGAAGAGCAGCTGATCGTCGGGTGCGAGCACCGTCTCGCCGTCGGGCGTCAGGACGGCGTCGTCGCCGCGGAGGAGCAGCAACGGGACCACCCGGAGCTCCCGATCGCGGTCCTCGGGGCTGCGCAGGAGATCACCCAGGGTGACCTTGCCGTGCCGGAGCCAGCCGCCGAGGGACGGCGCCTGCTCGCGGTCCAGCCTGATCCTCCAGAGGGCGGGCAGCTCGAACCCGCAGTTGTGCCGTAGCCGCTGGATGAGCTCGGCCGCCCACTCGTCGCCTTGGGCCGGCATCCCCTGGATGAAGCGCCAGAGCAGCGGCGTGCTGACCTGGGCGTAGACCTCATGGGCGACGACTTCGGTGGGGACGAGGAGGGCGTCCACCTGCATCGCCTTGAACAGGGCGGCGCTGGTCGGCCGATTCTGCCGGGCGGCGAGGAACAGCTGCGGGTTGAGCTTGCGGGCCGTGGCCAGCATCGAGAGGTTGGTGGTGTCGTTGTCGGTTCCGGCGACCAGCCCCACCGCGCTCATCAGGTCGGCCTCCGCCAGCACCTCCGGGTCCGACGCGTCGCCGGCGATGACCCCTGGTTCGGGCCGGCCCTGCTCGGCCGGCTCGATGACAGTGACCTGGAGTCCGGCGGCGCGCAGGTCCTCGGTGACCTCCCGGCCGAAGCGGCCGTAGCCGCACATCACCCAGCGACCGTCGGTCGGCGGATGTCCGCGGCCGGGCAGCTCAGCCCCGGGGCCGGCTTCGAGCCAGGTGAGCAGCTGGTAGGACGCCGGTGCGTTCAGCGCGAGACGCAGGTGCTCACCGAACCGGTCGAAGGGATTGACCACCGTCGGGGTGCCGAAGGCCCGCATCCGTTCCGCGATCGGCGCTGAGATGGTGCGCGTGATGACCGGCAGCTCGGGCCGGACCAGGGCCGCCGTCATGGTGATGGCCAGGTTGGTCTCGTCGTCGTTGGTCAACGCCAGCACGCCGGAGCAGAACGGATGGCCCAGCCCGGCGGCGCTCAGATGGTGCGGGTTCGCAGCGTCGACGGCCAGGCCCGGGATGTCGGCGTGGTACGACCCCAGGTCGAGGGCATCGACCCGGTCGGAGGACTCATCGATCACCACGACCTGCTGACCGAGCTCGTCGAAGGCCTTGGTGAGCAGCTCGCCGGCGCGTCCGTACCCGGCGATCAGCAGGAAGGGTTCCCGCAGCCGATCCACCTTGCGGGTGAACCGCCGGAACGCGAGCGCCTGCCGGAAGGACCGGTCCTGCAGCAGGGTCAGCATGGAGCCGATCGCGTACGCCCAGCCGACCACCGACAGGTAGATGGAGAAGGTGACCCAGAGTCGCTGCGCAGCGGTGAACGGCCAGGGGAGCTCACCGAAGCCGATGGTGGTCGCGGTGTAGCTCATGAAGTAGAACGACTCGAACAGACTGAGCCGCGCCGGCCGGCCCTCGGGATCGACGCCGGGGATCAGGGTCAGGCCGACGACGCTGACGAAGAAGATCACGATGAGGGTGTTCAGCGGCGTTCGCATCCGCCGCATGATCAGGAATATCGTCGAGGACGCCTGGCTCGACGACTCGATCTGCGCGCGTGGCCGAGCGTGGCTGCCCGACTCTCGACGACCGCCGAACAGCTGGGACCAGAAGATCAGCAGCGGGTTGCTCACGGGACGACCTGGGTCAGCCGCGGTGGAAGGTGACGGTCTCGGTCACCAGCAGCACCACCGAGACCAGGTTGGCCAGCAATGCGCCCCCGGACAGCGACACCATGCTCGCGGTGTGGACCGCGGTCAGGCCGTCGGCGGCGATCTCGACCGCCCAGACCCAGACCAGGACGGCGGCGATGAGCTGCAGATCCGCGACCAGGCTGGTGGCCAGGTGCACCGCGCCGATCTGGGTCCGATCGCCGAACTTCAGCACCGTGGCGATCAGGCTGACGGCCAGTGCGGCGAACAGCTCGTAGATGTTGTGCAGTTCGGGGTTGGCGATGTCGCCGATGAAGAACCCCAAGTTGAGCGTGGCCGCGAGCAGCACGAAGAACCCGAAGATGACCTTCTCGAGATTCATGCTCCTCCTTCCCGGCCACGTCGCCGGTCTCGGTCCCGGGTGTCGATGATCAACTGTCTCACCGTCCCGGTTGGACCGCGACCCCACCGGTGAGGTCGCATGACTCCTGCGTCACGTGCGTCGTCGCATCGGCGGCCATCACAGTCCGGCTGACATCGGCCTACGCGAAGCCCCACCCGTCCGCTGGGGGTCAACAGAGTCGGCGCAATGCCGGTCGACGAACTCGACAGCAGAGTCTCGCTAGGAAACAACAATCAGACCCGGACCCCGATACCTCTAGCCTCACGCCACCTTAATGAGATGCCTAGCGCTGCCGTTCTCCACGTCCGACATTCTGAGTGACGGTGGGCCCGTCCTCGATACCCATCAATCGAGCTTCGTGGAGTCGGTCTTTCATGCGAGACGAGGCGCTGGCATTGATTTCCGCAAACCTTCGTCGCACTCGGCGTTGCTCTTGGCGGGTGAGGGCAGCGAGAGCATCAGCCACTCCATTCGCCAGCTTCCGCCTACTCGCTTTGGTCTGATGTCCACCTCAGTGTTGGGCACGAAGCGCTGCGAGCGCCTTCCTCCCAGCCGCGGTCAAGGGGGCGACCGTAGCGCCTTTCCTGACCGGACGTGCCATCGACTCGCTCGCGGATCGCAGAGCACGCATGCGATCGAGCAGGCATCTTCGTGATCGAGATTGCGGAAGGTTGCCGGTGTTGAGTGACAGTGGGGTGGCGAGCCGGGTCATCCGTTCGGGTCATTGCCCGCTCGGTGCCCGCACCCGGCGGTGTCCGCCGTCCAGCCGAATGGTCCAGCCGCGGCGGTCCAGGTACTCCAGCAGCGGGACGGCCACCCGTCGGGTGGTGCCCAGCGCCTGCCGGGCCTCGCTAGTGGTGAACGGCTGGGGCAGCGCGGCCAGGACCCGCATGGCCTGCGCCGGGCCGGTCGACAGCAGGACGACGTCGGGTGCGAGCCGGACAAGCCGGCCGACGCGTTCGGCCGCCGCCAGCTC
>DATHBQ010000158.1:0-3959 GCA_035296105.1 Propionibacteriaceae bacterium
GCCGACAGGGACACCAGGGTCACCGACTGCGGGAGGTGGATGATCACCTCTTCCCACACCGCGCCGCGGAAGCGGTCGGCGAGGTAGTGCACCTCGTCCATGACGACGTAGCCCAGGCCGTCGATGGCCGGGGACTCCGCGTAGAGCATGTTGCGCAGCACCTCGGTGGTCATCACCACCACCGGCGCCTCGGAGTTGACCGAGGAGTCGCCGGTCAGCAGCCCGACGTTGTCCGCGCCGTGCCGCTTGACCAGGTCGGCGTACTTCTGGTTGGACAGCGCCTTGATGGGGGTGGTGTAGAAGCACTTGCGCCCCTGCTGCAGGGCGAGGTGGACGGCGAACTCGCCCACGATGGTCTTGCCGGCGCCGGTCGGGGCCGCGACCAGGACGCCGGAGCCGGCCTCCACGTGGGCACAGGCCTCCCGCTGGTAGTCGTCGAAGGCGAAGCCGTAGCCGTCGGCGAACGCGGTCAGCGCCGGGGTGGCCTGGCGCGAGCGGAAGGAGGCGTACGCCTCCGCCGGGCCGGGATCGGCCATGTCAGGCTCCCGCCGGCACGAAGACGGGCAGGACCCCGGCGGCCAGGCACGCCGTGAACGGGGCGGCGCCGATCATCTCGCCGTCCCCGAAGCCGACAAGACCCGGCCCCTCCACCGTCACCTCCCGCACCCGTAGCTGCTCGACGCAGGGATCCCGGGCGAACCGGCCGGAGAACATCTCCGGCAGCAGCCGCAGCAGGGTGGCCCGGCCCACGGGGTGGATGATCGTGACGTCCAGCCAGCCGTCGAACGGGTCCGCCTGTGGGCAGATGTGCATCCCGCCTCCGTAGTACCCGGTATTACCGACCGCTACCAGCATCGCCCGTTGCTGGCGGACCTCACCGTCCAGCCGGAGTCGGTAGAGCAGCGGCTCGAAGACCCGCAGCTCGGCCAGCGTGGCCAGGGTGTAGCGGGAGGAGCCGCGCGGCCAGACCATCGCGTTGGCCCGGCGGTTGACCAGTGCGTCGAAGCCGGTGGCCAGCACGGTGCCGACGAACGTGTCGCCGATCTGGGTCAGGTCGACGTTGCGGATGTGCCCGGCGGCGATGACCTCGGCCGCGGCCACCGCGTCGGTCGGATCGACGCCGATCCCGCGGCACAGGTCGTTGCCGGTCCCGGCCGGGACGACCCCCAGCGTGGTGCGCCGATCGCCGGCCCGATGGGCGGCGGCGACGGTGTTGACGCCGAGGTGCATCATCCCGTCGCCGCCCATGACGGCCAGCACGTCAACCCCGTCGGCCACCGCCCGCTCGGCCATGGCGCGGGCCTCGTCGAAGTCCCGGCTGAGCTGGATGGACAGCTCCAGGCCGCCGTCAGTCAGACAGCCCGCCACCGCCGGCAGCAGCTCCAGGGCGCGCCCCTTCCCTGAGGAGGGGTTCACGACCAGCCGGACCCGGCGGGTCATCGGGCCCGCGGCGGCTCGTCCTCGTCCCGGAGATCTTCCGACGACGGCTCGAGCAACGTCTGCGACCGCTCGGGCGCGTGACCGTTGGTCGACGCCGAGCCGTGGGCGGACAGCTCGCGTAGCGCCTTGTCCGACGCCAGCAGCTCGTCACCGATGGCGCCCGCCCGCCTCGCCTTGCGCCGGTCCACGACGTGCGCGATGGCCTCGGCACCCAGGAACAGC
Organism: Propionibacteriaceae bacterium; assembly: GCA_035296105.1. Taxonomy (GTDB): domain Bacteria; phylum Actinomycetota; class Actinomycetes; order Propionibacteriales; family Propionibacteriaceae; genus Microlunatus. The sequence continues at coordinate 1,663 of DATHBQ010000158.1, forward strand.
AGGCTCATCGGCAGCGCCAGGGCCAGCATGGAGAAGGGGTCGGTCGACGGCGTGGCCACGGCCCCGAAAACGAAGGTGCCGAAGATCACCAGGGTGCGGTACTTGGACAGCTGGCTCGCCTTGACCACGCCCACGATGTTGAGCATCAGCACCAGTAGCGGGATCAGGTACGCGATGCCGAAGACGACCATCAGCCGCAGCATGAAGGACAGGAAGAGGTTGATGTCCTGCAGGTTGGCCACGCCCTCGGCCGTGAAGCTCAGCAGCACCGCGATGGCCTTGGGTAGCACGTAGTAGGCGGTGGCCACGCCGCCCGCGAACAGCGGGCTGGCCAGTCCGATGAAGATCAGCGCCCACTTCTTCTCCTTGGCCAGCAGCCCCGGGACGATGAACGCCCACAGCTGGTAGAGCCAGACCGGTCCGCTTAGCACCAGACCGGCGACCAGGCAGACCTGGACGGCGAGCTTGAGCGGAGAGGTGAGGTTGATGTTCACCAGCTCGGTGACGGCCTCCGGGTTGTTCTCCTTGAGGTCATCGATGCCGGAACGGTAGGGCGAGGTGAGCAGCTCGAGCAGGAACTGGTAGAAGAACGCGGCCAGGATGGTGGCGGCGATGATGGCCAGTGAGGCGACGACCAGCCGGTACCGCAGCTCCCGGAGATGCTCGAACAGCGTCATCGAGCCGTCGGGGGGCACGGGCGGCGGCTTGAGCCACTTCAGACTGAAGCGGATCGGCCGGCCCTTGATGGTCAGGGACACGGCAGGTCAGGGAGGAGGATCAGACGTCGCGCCGCGGTTCGCTGCTGGTCGGGTCGGAGGTGCTGCCCGTGGGCGGCTGCTGGTAGGTGCTGTCCGAGGTCACCGAGGGCGGCGGCGGGGACGACTCCGACCGGTCGGACTCCTTGAGACCCTTCGTCTCCTCCTTGAACTCCTTGATGGCGCGACCGGTGCTCTTGCCGATGCCGGCCAGGCGGGCGCCACCGAACAGGAGCAGGACGACGGCCAGGATGATCAGCAGCTCGGGCACGCCCAGGCCGAGAACGAGCGGTTCCATGATTCCTCTTTCCGACGGTGAGCCAAGCGATCGTCAGTCATCCTACGTCGGCCTGTCCTAGTCGAGATCCTCAACCGCGGTGAGGTGGCTGCGGCGCCCCGGCTGGGCCGGGCTCAGCTCCGGCACCTGGATCTGTCCGAGCAGGTCCGCCAGCCTGTCCCCGCGGTCCGCCAGCACCCCGAGCTCGCTCATCACGTCGGACGCCTTGTGGGCCAGCCACACCGCGTACGCGATCAGCATGATCAGCCCGGCCAGCGCGATCCCACCGAACACGAAGACCCACACCACGCACCGCAGCCTATGCGCCCTGAGCCTGTCGCAGGGCCACTTCCACTTACCGCCTCCAACTCGCACTTCCCGCCTACTGCCGAGGGCGGCAGGTGCCAGTAAGGGGCTCGACGTGGGGCTCCGAGGCCGACGAGCGCACCGGTCAGGAGAGGTAGCCCAGGGCGGCGTACTGGTCCAGGGCCTCCTGGGCCACCTCGACGGCGGAGTCGCCGGCGCCGGCCGGCGACAGCACCTGGCCGCCGCCGCCCAGCCGGAGCAGCAGGCTGCGCAGCCAGGCCGGGTCGGTGACGTGCAGCACCACCGTCAGCCGGCCGTCGTCGTGCCGGGTCACCGTCTCGGTCGGGTAGTACTCCGCCACCCAGGCCGCCCAGGGTTCCAGGGCCAACGTCACCAGCGGGGCGTCCTGCAGGCTCTCGAACCAGCCGGTTGACAGGTCCTTCAGCTGCACCGCGTGCGGCTCGACCGGGGTCTCGGTGACCTCGACCGCCGCGATCCGGTCCAGCCGGAATGTCCGCAACGCCTGGGCCGAGTAGCACCAGGCCTCCAGGTAGCCGTAGCCCTCCAGCACGAACACCCGCAGCGGGTCGACCAGCCGTCGGGTGGTCTCGGCGCGGGAGGCCACGTCGTAGGTCAGGTCCAGCCGGCGGCCCCGCTGCAGGCCGTCGTTGACCCGGGCCTGGATGTCGTCTCGGCCGGCGGTCACGGCCACGCTGGCCTGGTCGGTGGCGGCGACGTTCCCGGCCGCCGCCTCCAGCTTCTTCAGCGCCCGGTCCACCGCCTCCCGCTCCCCCGGGCCGGCGATCTCGCGCAGCGTGCGCAGCGCGAGCACCAGGGCCAGCGCCTCGTCGGCGGAGAGCCGCAGCGGCCGGGTGAGGTAGTCGGCGTTGCTCAGGTGGATGACACCCTCGCCCTCCACGGCATTCATGTCGATGTCGATCAGGTCGCCCGGCGCCAGG
>DATHBQ010000159.1:0-7364 GCA_035296105.1 Propionibacteriaceae bacterium
GACCCTGATCAGAGCAAGGGGGGCGACCCCCTTGACCCCCCACCGCGCGCTCAGGATCGCCTGGGAGCGCGCGAGCTGCCGATGGATGCGGCCACGATCGAGCAGCTGATCGCCACCACCGGCTCCGCGGTGGTCGTGGGGGTCGGCAACGTGGCCCTCGACGTGGCCCGGGTGCTGATCAAGTCGGCGGAGCAGCTGTCGGACACCGACATGCCCGACGAGGTGCTCGACGGCCTGGCCGGGACGCGGATCACCGACGTGCACATCCTCGGCCGCCGGGGGCCGGCGTACACGTCGTTCACCACCAAGGAGCTGCGCGAGATCGGTCAGCTGGACGGTGTGGAGATGCGGGTGGACCCGGCCGACCTGGTGCTCGACGAGTCGAGCCAGGCCCGCGTGGCCGTCGACAAGGTGGCCGCCCGCAACCTGGCGGTGTTCACAGAGTGGGCCGAGCGTCCGAAGGGGGAGGGGTCTCGCCGGATCTGGTGGCACTTCTGGACCCGGCCGACCGCGCTGCGCGGGGAGGCTCGGGTGAGCGCGGTCGAGGTCGAGTCGACCACGATCGATGCCGACGGCCGGGTGGTGGGCACCGGAGACCCACGGACCCTCGAGGCCCAGCTGGTGGTCCGGGCGGTGGGCTATCGCGGACTCCCGCTGCCCGGCGTGCCTTACGACGAGTCCACCGGCCGGGTGCCGCACGCCGAGGGCCGGGTGATCCGCGACGGGCAGTTCTCGGTCGGTGAGTACGTCACCGGCTGGATCAAGCGCGGGCCGACCGGCGTCATCGGCACCAACAAGTCCGACGCCGTGGAGACCGTCACCGCACTGCTGGCCGACGTTCACGAGGGCGAGGTGGTTCCCAAAGGCCGCTCGGGCGACCTCGACCGGTTGCTGGCCGGACGGGGCATCACTCCGCTGGACATGCCCGCGTGGCACCGGATCGACGCCGCCGAGATCGAGCGGGGCCGGAGCCATGGCCGGATGCGGACCACCCTCGCCCACCGCCAGGAGCTGCTGGCCGCCGCGGAGGACGACGGCTCGACCTGACCGGTGCGCTCGCTCATTCCACCAGCTCGCCAAGATGGTCCTTGGCCACCGCGTGGATCTCGTCCGGCGTGGACCCCCCACCCACCGCCTTCTCGACGACCTCCAGCGCGGCGCTCGTCCCGCGACCCAGGCGTCGGTCGGAATCCTTCGCCACCAGGAGGGCGTCTCGGGCCAACAGCATCTCGATCACCAACAGGTCTTCGAGCAGGTCGAGCGAACGATCCGCCAGGCGTACGGTCAGCGGTGCGCCGGTGCTGTGGTCCTCGACGCCGAGATCCTGCGGAGGAGTGTCGAGCGTCGCCGGTGCGGCCAGGTGCCTGAGCTCGGAGAACACCGCGGCGCCGGGGTATCGCAACCCCACGCCACCCGGCGCCCTAGGTGGTCGCCCCGTGCCCGTCCCGGCGAAGATAGCGTCCCAGAGATGGGCCATCCGGCGCTCGCTGAGCTGGCCCACGTGGGTCACCGCGATCCGGAGCGCGTCGGCGGCGATGGCCATGACCATCGGATGGAAGTTCCCGTTGCTGATCAGGGTCTGGCCGGCGACCGACACCAGCGGGTTGTCCGCTGCGGCGTTCAGCTCCTGGGCAACGGCGTCGGCGAGGCCGGTACTGAAGTGGCGCAGGGCTCCGTGCACCTGCGGCACCACCCGAACGGACAGCGCGTCCTGGACCGAGTGCGCCGCTCCTGGTTCAACCAGCGATCCGCCCTCCAGGAGCCGCCGCAGATGATCCGCGGCCGCGCCCTGACCGGCGATTCCCTTGGCCGCCATGACCGCCGGCTCGAGGACGGAGGGATTGGCTCCGAGCGCCTCCATCGACAACGCGGCGGCGATGTCAGCGAGATGAGCGATCCGCCGGGCTCGGACCGCGACGAGCGCGGCCTGGCCGATCGACACCGCGTTCGACGAGATGAGAGCAAGGCCATCTTTGCCGCTCGGCGTAAGGGGCTCGATACCGGCGCGGGCCAGCGCCTCACCGCCCGGAAGGATCTCCTCCCGATACACCGCCCGGCCCGCTCCCACCGCAACCTGCGCCATCCCGGCCAGCAGGGAGAGGTCGCCCGCGCCGACCGACCCGACGCCGGGCACCACCGGGTGGACGCCGTGGTTCAGCATGGCGACGAGGACGTCCGCGGCGGCCGGGGAGGCGCCCGATCCGCCTCGAGCCAGGCCGTTCAGCCGGACCGCCAGGGCCGCTCGCACCACCGGGACGGTCATGGCCGGGCCCAGGCCACCGCCATGCGTCATGATCAGGAACAGCTGCTGGTCTCGGATCTCGTCCTCGGTGAGCCGGATGTCCCGATCGTGGCCGACCCGGGTGGTGAGGCCGTAGACGGCCTCGTCGGCGGCCAGGGCACGGTCGACCACGGCGCGAGAGGCGGCCATGCGGTCCCGGGCCGTGTCGGCGAGCGCCACCGGGGCTCCCTGGACGATCGCGACCAGGTCGTCCAGCGACATCGGTCCGTCGGAGATGACTACCGTCGTCATGCTGGTCTCCACGTCTCGGGGCCACAGGGTCTGGTGGCAGGCTACGGGTTGCGACCGGTCGACGTCGCGGCCTGTCGACGGGGGTCGCCGACGGACTAGGCTGACCTGCGGTCGGCCCCGGCCCGCTACGGTGCCCCATGCGGAGGACGTCGTGAGCAGAGCGCCTTCCCTGATCGCACGGGAGCACGAGCTGGAGCGTGCGCTGCACAGCCTGCGCTTCTCCGGCGGTGTGCTGGTCACCGGTGAGCCGGGAGCCGGCAAGACCTTCCTGGCCGCCCGGGTGGCCGACCGGCTGCCGCAACCGCCGGTCGCATGGCTGATGGCCACCGCCGCCAGCCGGGCCACCCCACTGGGCGCGCTGGCCGGCCTGCTCCCGCCCGATCTGGCCACCATCCATCCCGCGCTGGTCGCCCAGCACGTCAGTACCCGGCTCCGCGAGCTCAGCGATGGCGCGAGCCGTCCGGCGCCGGGATCCGCCGCTCCGGGCCGACGGGCTGCGGCCCCCACCCGGCGTACGGCGCCGCCGGTCCTGGTCGTCGACGACGCCCAGCTGCTCGATCCGCAGTCGGCGGCGGTGGTGCTGTCGCTGGTCAGCGCCAAGTCCGTACGCCTGCTGGGCACGATGCGCGCCGGCGAGACCCCGTCAGACGCGGTCACGGCGCTGTGGAAGGAGCAGGTGGTCGACCGGCTGGACCTCGATCCGCTGGACCGGGCGGCCTCCCGGAGCCTCCTCGAGTCGCTGCTCGGCGGACCGGTCGCCTCCGGAACGGCCGAGATGCTGTGGCGGAGCAGCAACGGCAACCCCTTCTACCTGACCGAGCTGGCGCGGTTCGGCGCCGAGCACGGCCTCCTGGTGGCCAAGGCCGGCGTGTGGTGGTGGACCGGCGGAACCGAGATGCCTCCCCGGCTGAGCGAGCTGCTGCTACGGCGGATCGGTGCGCTGTCCGAGACCGGTCGGGAGACGGTGGACGTGCTGGCCCTGGGCGAGCCGCTGCCGTACGAGACGCTGAGCGCGGTCGTTCCCGAGGAGGCGATCCTCGAGCTCGACCGGCACCAGATCGTGGTCAGCGACGAGCGGGACGGCGTGCTGCTGCTCCGATTCTCCCACCCGCTGCTGCACGCGGTGGCCGAGAGCCGGCTGAGTGCGGCCCGCCGCCGCGCCCTCGCCCGCCGGCTCCGGCAGGCCCCTGCCGACCAGGTGGACCTGATCCGCCGCGCGACCTGGGAGGACGCGGGCGGCGGCGAGCCCAACGTCGAGCTGCTGCTTGAGGCGGCCGACGCCGTGCTGCTCAACGACCCGGCCGCTTCACTGCGGCTGGCCACCCGCGCCCAGCAGGCCGACGGCGGGGTGCGGTCGGCGGTCGCGGTGTCCTCGGCTCAGGCCGAGCTGGGGCGACCCGACCTGGCCCGGGCCACGCTGGAGTCGCTACCGTCGCGCCCGGTCAGCACCGAGGAGCGGGTGGCGTACGCGGCCGAGGACCTCAGCCTCGCGCTGTGGGGTGAGCGGGACCCGGAGCGGGCCTGTTCGGTGGTCGAACGGTTGCGTACGGAGCTGCCGGAGTCGGCCGCCAACGACGCGCTGGCCGCCGAGGCGGTGGTCCGGCTCTTCACCGGTGGCTGCGTCGAGGTCATCCCGCTGGCCGAGCAGATCCTGGCAGCCGATCCCGACCCGCACCAACGAGTGCAGGCCCTGACCTACCTGACCGGGGCGCTGGCCTTCGCCGACCGCGGCGAGCGGGCCATCGCCGCGGGCCAGCAGCTGCTGGACGCGCTGTGCCGGGTCCAGGTGTCGGCCACGCAGGCCGGGCTGGCGTACGCGGTGGTGGCGGTGACCGGGCTGTTCTACGGGGTGGAGTACCGGCTGCCCCCTTCGGTTGGGGTCTCCGGACGCTGGCCGGGTGAGCCCGAGCGGCCCGGCCCGCCGACGACGCGGGTGGCGGTCAGCGCTCCGGGCGAGGCCGACGGTGCCGACCTCGGGTGGCCGCTGCTGGTCGGGATGAAGCGGCACTTCCTGGGCGACCTGGCCGGGGCGGTGGCGCCGCTGCGGGAGGCGTACGTGCAGCAACAGTCGGGGGAGGGACAGTTCCGTTCCGAGGTGACCACTCTGCTGGTGGCGGTGCTGGCCGAGCTGGGCGGGGTGAGCGAGGCCGAGGCGATAATGCGGGACTCCCCACCAGATGAGGTGGTGATCGTCCCTGGCATCAGCCAGTGGGCCCGGTCGGCGGTGGAGGCCGCCACCGGTCTGCACAGTCGCGCCACCCGGTCAGCGATCGAGGCGGCCCAGGCCGCGGCCCGCCAGGGAGCGGCAGCCATGGCGATCGGCTTCCTCACCGACGCCGGCCGCTTCGGCGACGCCCGGGAGGCGGCCGCCGCACTGCCGGGACTGGGGCTGGCTCTCGACACCCCGCTGCAGCAGGTCCGCGCGGCCGACATCATGGCCCGGGCGTCCCGCGACCCGCAGCTCCTGATCGGGGCGGCCGAGGCCCAGCTGGCCGCCGGGTTCCACCGGCATGCCATCGAGCTGGCCGAGCTGGCCAAGGGGGCCGACAGCCACGGACGTCACGACCGCGCCGCCGCGGCGGTGATCCGGCAGGCCCGGGAGCGGCTGGGCCGGGCGCAGGCCTCGGCCGCCGCGATGGCGTCGAGCCCGCTGACCCAGCGCGAGACCGAGGTCACCCAGCTGGCCGGGCGTGGGCTCAGCGACCGAGAGATCGCCGAGGAGCTTGTGCTATCCATTAGAACCGTGCAGAGTCACCTGGCCTCGGCCTACCGCAAGCTCGGCATCGGCTCGCGCAGCGAGCTCAAGCCGTGACCGGCGGCTTCGGCCCCGACTCCCGTGGGGTGTGGTGCAACGACTCGAGCCCGGGGGCGGTGGCCCGGCTGGCGCAGGCGGGCTTCGACTGGGTGAGCCTGGACGCCCAGCACGGGGTCTACGGGCGCAGCGAGCTGGTCGAGGCGGCGCGCTCGTTCCCGGAGGGGACGGCGGCGCTGGTGGTGCGGGTGGCCGCATGCGACTTCGCGGCCATCGGCGCCGCGCTCGACGTCGGCGCAAGCACGGTCATCGTGCCGCAGGTGGACTCGCCGGGGGAGGCGGCCCGGGCGGTCGCCGCGACGTACTACCCACCGCGCGGGCGGCGTAGCCGAGGTCAGATCGTCCGGACCTGGGGTCGTCCGGAGACCGACCCGACGGCCCTCAATGCCGTGACGACCTGTGCCGTGATGATCGAGTCGGCCGACGCGCTGGACCAGGTGGAGGCCATCGCCGCCGTGCCCGGGGTCAGCTGCCTGTTCGTCGGCCCGTACGACCTGGCCCTCACTCTCGGCACGACGGTCGACGCGCTGCTGGACGACGACGCCCCCGGTTCGCCGCTGGCCCGGATCACCGCCGCGGCCGCTGACCAGGGGCTGTTCGTCGGCGCCTTCGGCGGCGTTCCGGCGTACGCGGCCCGCTTCGCCGGGCGAGGGATCGGCTGCCTGGTCGTCGCCACCGACCTCTGGCTGCTCGAGGCGGGAGCGGCCGCCGCGCTGGACCGCTGACCTCCTCCCCTCCCTCCCTCTCTCTCCTCCTCGACGAAACCGGTCAGAAACGGCACGCCGGCCAGCGCCGAAGTTGTCGTTGGTGACCGGTTTCAGAAGGAGAGGCGGAGGAGCTCTGTCGAAGGGGCGCAGTCTCAGGTCAGCGCGGGTTCGGTGCGACCAGCCTGGCGACGAGCTCGCCCAGCGTCCGTTCCGGGTCCCGGGTGACGCCGGCGTGGATGGGGGAGGGCTGCACCACCGTGCTGCGCGGAGCGGTCAGCATCCCGAACCGGGTGGCCAGCCCGTCGTTCTGCCGGGCGCTTCCGGCCTCGTCCGCGCAGCCGTCGACGATCGCGTCCGCCGCCGTGCGGACGGCCTCGAGATCGACCGCCGGGTCGAGCGCCCGGAGCCGTTCGCCGTCCACGGTCACTGCGCAGCGCAGGAAGTCGGCCTGCTGGCAGTAGACGATGACGCCGATGTTGACGAACTCGCCCCGGTCGATCCGCGGCACCGCCCGCAGCACCGCGTACTGGAACGCCATGGCCTCGTCGGTCACGGCAGCCACCGGTCCGCGGCGGCCAGCCGGGCCACCAGATGCTCGGCGTACGCGGTGCGTGCCGCCGCCGCATCCGGCGGCGCCTTGGCGTCGGGCCGGGTCGGGTCCGGCAGCAGCCACGCATCGGGCACCTGCGTCATGATCGCCTCCAGCCGGTCCGCGGTGACCAGATCGCTCAGCTCCGCATGCACCGTCCGCGGGTCGCCGCGTCCGCTGAGGACATGATCGCCCCAGCGATACGTCCCAGCGGCGAAGGTCTCCGGCGCGCCCCAGGCGTGATGGAAGCGCAGGCAGGCGCCGTGGTCGATGGCCCACAGCCGGCGGTGCCAGATCAGCAGGTTGGTGTTGCGGGCACTGCGGTCGACGTTGGCCACGAACCCGTCCAGCCAGAGCACCCGGGACGCCTCCTCCCGCGGCACGGCGAAGGTCCGGTCGTAGCCCACGGCCCCGGGCAGGAAGTCGATGCCCAGGTTGAGGCCGGCGCTGCTGGTGACCAGCTCCTGCACCTCCTCGTCGGGCTCGCGGCGCCCGATCTCCGGATGCACGTCGACCAGGGCGAGATCGGGGATGGCGACTCCGAGGGACCGACCGAGCTCGCCGACCACGATCTCGGCGACCAGCGCCTTCGGGCCCTGCCCGGCGCCGGTGAACTTGACCACGTAGGTGCCCAGGTCGTCGGCCTCCATCAGCCCGGGCAGCGAGCCACCCTCCCGCAGCGGGGTCAGGTACGCCGTGGCGGAGATCCGGGGCAGCACGCAC
>DATHBQ010000160.1:0-10283 GCA_035296105.1 Propionibacteriaceae bacterium
GCTTGTTGAGCTGCTTGGTGATCTGCTCCAGGACGACGTCGTCCACGTTGACCTGGAGGGTGATCCGGGACATCTCCGGCGACTCGGTGGGGCCGACCGCCAGGGACTCGATGTTGTAGCCGCGGCGGGAGATCAGGCCGGCTATCCGGGCCAGGACACCGGGTTGGTTCTGGACCAGGACGCTGAGGGTGTGGGTGTCGGGAACAGTCGTGCTCATCGGACGCGCTCCTGTGTGTCGTTGCTCGCGCCGCGGGGGTTGAAGGGGGTCGCCCACCTCGCGAAGCCCATGGTCACAGCTTCTCCTCGTCCCACGCCGGGGCCATGTCGCGGGCCACCTTGATGTCGTCGTTGCTGGTGCCGGCGGCGACCATCGGCCAGACCATCGCGTCCTTGTGGACGACGAACTCCACGACCACCGGCACGTCGTTGATCGACAGGGCCTTCTCGATCGTCGAGTCGACGTCGGCGGGCTCCTCGGCCCGCAGCCCGACGCAGCCCATCGCCTCGGCCAGCTTCGGGAAGTCCGGGATCCGGTTGGTCTTCAGGTCGGTGTTGGAGTAGCGGCTGCCGTAGAACAGCGTCTGCCACTGCCGGACCATGCCCAGGCTCTGGTTGTTGATGACCGCGATCTTGACCGGGATGCCCTCCAGGGCGCAGGTGACCAGCTCCTGGTTGGTCATCTGGAAGCAGCCGTCGCCGTCGATCCCCCAGACCACGGAGTCCGGCCGGCCGACCTTGGCCCCCATGGCCGCCGGCACGCAGTAGCCCATCGTGCCCAGGCCGCCGGAGTTCAGCCAGCGGCCCGGCAGCTCCCAGGGCAGGAAGTGGGACGCCCACATCTGGTGCTGGCCCACCCCGGAGGCGTAGTACGCGTCCGGTCCAGTGATCTCCCCGATCCGCTTGATCACGTGCTGCGGGGAGAGCGAGCCGTCGCTCGGCAGGTCGAACCCGGTCGGGTAGCGCCGCTTCAGGTCGCCCAGGTAGCGGACCCACTCGTCGATGTCCAGGGTGTCCTCGGCGCCGCGGAGCAGCGAGATCAGCTCGGCGATCACGTCCTTGGCGTCGCCGACGATCGGCACGTCGGCGACCCGGTTCTTGGAGATCTCCGCCGGGTCGATGTCGGCGTGGATGACTTTGGCCAGCGGCGCGAACGTCGACAGCTGGCCGGTCACCCGGTCGTCGAACCGGGTGCCGAGGGCGATCAGCAGGTCACTGCGTTGCAGCGCGCCGACCGCGGCGACCGTGCCGTGCATGCCGGGCATGCCCAGGTTCTGCGGGTGCGAGTCGGGAAAGACGCCGCGGGCCATCAGCGTGGTGACCACCGGGATCCCGGTGAGCTCGGCCAGCTCCTTGAGCTCCGCCCAGGCCCGGGCCTTGAGCACGCCGCCGCCGACGTAGAGCACGGGTCGGCGCGACTGCAGGATCAGCTTGCCGGCCTCCCGGAGCTGCTTGCCGTGCGGCTTGGTGATCGGGTGGTAGCCGGGCAGGTCCAGGCTGCGCGGCCAGTCGAAGCGGGTCCGGGCCTGCAGCGCGTCCTTGGTGATGTCGACCAGCACCGGCCCCGGCCGACCGGTGCCGGCGATGTGGAACGCCGAGGCGACCGCCGACGCGATGTCCTCCGACTTGGTGACCAGGAAGCTGTGCTTGGTGATCGGCATGGTGATGCCGCGGATGTCGGCTTCCTGGAAGGCATCGGTGCCGATGGCGGCGCTGCCGACCTGACCGGTGATCGCGACCATCGGCACCGAATCCATGTGGGCGTCGGCGATCGGGGTCACCAGGTTGGTGGCGCCGGGACCCGAGGTGGCCATGCAGACGCCGACCTTGCCGGTGACCATCGCGTAGCCCTCGGCCGCATGCCCCGCGCCCTGCTCGTGCCGGACCAGGATGTGGCGGACCTTCTCGGAGTCGAAGAGTGGGTCGTAGGCCGGGAGGATGGCGCCGCCCGGGATGCCGAATACGACTTCGGCGCCCACCTGCTCGAGCGATCGGACCAGCGACTGCGCGCCGGTCACCTGGTCGGCGGGGTCCGTTCCGGACATCTCGGCACTCCTGTGTGTCGGCCCGGGTCCCTCGCGGGGTCCCGGGGTGGATGTTACGCCTGTGCTCGGCCCCCCGGCCGACCAACAAAAAACCCCCGCTGCCGGGCGGCAGGCGAGGGAGCGCGTCGGGTGAGCGAGGTCAGCCGACACGCCTGCTTACGAGGACGATCGCGGGAGTGAGCACGAGATCACCTTAGCCGTACGCGGGCGGTGACACCGAACCGACGTCTTGCCATCCGGAAGGAAACTAGGCCCTCCGACCTTCTTCGGCCCCGACGTAGGGTCGCCGCGTGAGGTGGGTGACGGCCCTGGCCGGTGCCGTGCTGCTGGTGGTCGGGTGTTCGCCGAGTGACCCGTCGCCGTCGGCGCCCCCGGTCTCCCCGACACCCTCGGCGACGGCCAGTCCGAGCCTGACACCCTCGGCGACGGCCAGTCCAAGCCTGACACCCTCGGCGACGGCCAGCCCGAGCCCGAGACCGTCGGCGACGGCTACTCCCACGCCGACGCCCCGTCCCGCCCGACTCGACGCCAACCGGGTGCTGCGCGACATCGAGACGCTGGCGGTCGACATCGGACCGCGCGAGGCCACCTCGCGCCGCTACGCCCGGGCCGCCGACTGGGTGGAGCGGCGATTCACAACCCTGGGCTACCGGGTGCGCCGGGAGAAGGTCCGGGTGCCGGCCGGCAACTCCTGGGGCGTCCCGGTCGGCGCCGGCGCGACGGTGAACCTGATCGCTGAGCGGCCGGGCTTCGACGCCCGCACGGAGCACGTGGTCGTCGGCGCCCATCTGGACACCGTGCCGCAGGCTCCGGGTGCGGAGGACAACGCGTCCGGGGTCGCGGTCCTGCTGGAGCTCGCCCGGCTGGCCGCCACCGAGCCGCCGGACGTGCCGGTGCGGTTCATCGCCTTCGGCGCCGAGGAGCCGCGCGGTCCCGGCGATTCGCTGCACCACTTCGGCTCCCAGCAGCACGTCGCCGCGCTCTCCCGGGCCGAGCGGGAGGCGATCGTCGGGATGATGTCGCTGGACCGGGTCGGCGTCCGGGCCGACGCCGTGCCGGTCTGCCAGGGCGGTCCCGACGGCACCCGCCTGCGGACCGCGGTCCGGCGGGCCGGGAACCGCGCCGACATCGCCACGCGGGCCTGCGAGAACCGCAGCAGCGACCACTGGTCCTACGAGAAGGTCGGCGTCCCGGCCGTCCGGCTGGGCAGCACCCCGTACGCCGCCTACCACTCCCGGCGCGACCTCCCGGACGTGGTCAGCCGCAGCCAGCTGGACCGGGTCGGCCGCCTGGCCTGGTCCTGGCTCAGCGGTCTGGACTGATGTGTCCTGAGCCGCCGACCGGCCGTCAACCCGATGCTGCCATTCGACGGGCTCAGGGCGACATGACGCTCCACAGGTAGGCGGCCACCTCGTCGGCACCGGCGTGCTCCGCCCAGCCGAGCGGCGTCGACCGGTACTGCGAATCCTCGCGCCGGGGATCGGCGCCCAGGTCGACCAGCACCCGGACTAGCTCGAGATCGCCGTTGTAGGCGGCCAGATGCAGCGGAGTCGTTCGCCCCGCGCCGTGCACGCTGAACCCTGCCTCGACCAGAAGCCGGACGGCCCCGGTCCGCCGCAGCTCTACGGCCTGTTCGACGGCGCCAGGTCGGCGCTCGATGGCCGCGGTCCGCACTCCCGCATCGGTCCGCCGGACCTGCTCCGCGTCCTCGCCCAGAGCGGCGGCCAGGAACCGGTCGACGGCGTCGGTCGCGGAACGCGGCGGCCGGGCGCCGGCCGCCGCCAACAGCGCGGCGATGTCCAGGCTGCCGGTGTGCACCGCCCATTCGTACGCCGTCCGGTCCTCGTGCGTCGGATGGCCGCTGCCCGGGACGTTGGGATCCACGCCGTTCTCCAGCAGTAGCGCGACACGGTCGGTCCGGCCCTGAGCGACGGCCCAGACCAGCTGGTCGGCCAGCATCTCCGCCGGACTCTGCTGCGCCTCGCCGAGCCGGGCTCGCCAGGGCCCGCCGGTACCCCGGCCCAGACCGAAGGTGAACAGCAGCCGGAGGTGGTCGTCCGACGCCTCGAACATCCGGTTGTACAGGGTCTGGCCGTCGTTCGCGTCGGCGCCGGCCTCCAGCAGCAGCCGGGCCAGCGCGGTCGCGTGCGGGTGCGGCGGCTGGTGGGCCCGGTCCTCGCCTCCCCCGAACGCGCCGGTCAGGGCGGTGAACGGTGGCGCCAGGCCCTCCCAGAGGAAGCCGGCATTCGGGTCGGCGCCGGCTTGGAGCAGCAGCCGGGCCGCGTCGAGGCTGGACCGCTCCGGCAGCGCGTCCGGGATCCGGCTGAAGCAGAGGTACAGCAGGGGCGGCCATCGATGGGGGCCGCCCTCCGCCGTGGCCACCGCCGGGTCCCGGGCGAGGAAGCGGCGAAGGTCGGACACCGATCCGGTGGCAGCAGCGGTGAAGACATCGGCCCCGGCCAGTCCGGGATCGTTCTCCACGAGGACGGCCGCCCGGGCGGGCCGGACCCGGGAATCGGCGCCGTAGGTCAGGCAGGCGAGTCGCAACAGCTCCGCTCCGTGGTCGGCCTGCTCGCCCAGCCGGTGCGGGTTGCGGCGCCACGGCTCCACCAGCCGCAGGTGCTCGCGCAGCCGAGTCCAGCTGCCGAAGTCGTACGCCCGGGCCAGGGTCAGCTGGGCGTCGGCCAGCTGAAGCCGGCTCGGGTCGCCGGCCAGCTCCTCACCCCGCGGATGCAGCCGCCGCAGCAGAGCCAGCGCCTCCGGGTCACCGGCCCGGCCGCGGCGCAGCCAGTCCTTCGCTTGTCGACGCAGCTGACGCAGGTCGGTGCCGGGCAGGCCCATGGTTGCCATCGCAGTCTCCAGTCCTCGGCGGTCTGGTCCCGCAGCTCAGACCAGGACGGAAGAGGTGGTCTGCCTGATATCGGTGGATCACAGGTGGGCTCGGCCCTGCCCGCGGGCGGTGGCGTCCTGCACGCGCTGGAGGCCAGCGTAACTCCGACGACGGCATGGGCGCTGAGCTTGTCGATGCGCCAGCCGGACGCCCTTCGACAGGCTCAGGGTGCAGGCGCCGGTGATGTGTGCTGAGCCTGTCGGAGCACCAGGCGCCGGCCATCGACAAGCTCAGGGCGCAGGCGCATCAAGGCTTCCCGTACGGTCCCCGGCTGGTCGACCACATGTCGTCGAGGATCCCCTGCGCCCGCGCCCCGCGCACCAGCCGCGGGGTGAACCGGTCGTCGATCACGTACGGCACCGGCTCGACGGCCTTGACCTCACTGCCCCACAGGGTGACCTCGACGAACACGCCCTCCCGGGTTTTGGTCTGGAAGTCCATGTCGAAGATGAAGTTGCCGAGCGAGTGCACCACGGTGCTGGAGCCGATCCGCTCCCAGCCCTGGACCCAGTGCGGGTGCCCGCCGATGACCAGGTCTGCGCCGGCTTCGGCGAACGCGCGGGCCGCGGTGCGCTGGCTGGCCTCCGGGCGGTGGGTGTACTGGGTGCCCCAGTGCGGGACCACCACGACCACGTCGACCGTCCGCTTCAGGGCCCGGATGTCGGCGGCGATCCGGGCCAGCGCCCGGCGGTTCAGCGGTCCGGTCCGCGGCGGCATGTTGAGCCGGTTGGTTCCCGCTCGCCGGCTGGTGGCCGCCGGAGTCTCGCCGATCGAGTCGGTGGCGAGCAGGCCGATCCGGACGCCGTTGCGGGTGAGGACGACCGGCTTCCGAGCCTCGGCCAGGTTCCGCCCGGCACCCACGTAGGGCAGGTCGGCGGCGCGCAGCCGGTCTAGGGTCTGGCGCAGCGCCCTGTCGCCGTAGTCGCCGACGTGGTTGTTGGCCAGCGACACGGCGTCGAAGCCGGCGGATCGCAGACCGCGGACGACTCCGGGGCTGGCGCCGAAGGAGTCGCCACCCTGGGTGGGCGGCCCGTCGGTGGACAGCGTCGACTCGAGGTTGCCGACCGTGACGTCGGCTCGGGAGAGCCGGGCGGCCAGCGGCCGGAACGGTGCCCTCGGGTCGTCGGCGATGACCCGGCCGACCCGGCGGCCGAGCATGACATCACCGACCACGGTGAGCGTGGTGACGGTCGGCGCCGGTTCGGCGGCCGGGACCTGCAGCGGGTAGGACCTCGGGTCGCGCAGGGGGTGCCGGCCACCGACCGTGAGCACCCGCACCGTGGGGTCGACGTCGGCCGCGGGCAGGATGCCCAGCACGTCGGTGCCGCTCCGGACCGCCCGCAGGACGTCGGCGGATGTGCCGTCGCCGAAGCTGACCACTCGCATCCGACCGCCGGACTGACCGATCGCCGACCAGCGGTTCGGTCGGTCGGTGATGACCCTGCGGGCCGCCGACTCGCGGACGTCGGCCACCGACCGGGTGGCGTGCACCACCAGGGCCAGTGGCTTGGTATGGGCGACGCTCGGCGTCGGGCTGGCGGACGGCGATACCGACGGCGCCGAGGGACTCGTGGTGCTCGGCGCTGTCGGTGCGCTCGAGCTCGGCGTGGGCAGACGTTCGGCCGGAGCGGAGGAGCAACCGGCCAGCGCGAGCAGGACGAGGGCATAGGCGCCGCGGCGCAGGATGCGACGTACCGGCACGCAGACAGTCTGCCGGGGTGGCGAAGTCAGTCCAGCAGGCGCTCGGCCGACTCCAGGTAGGGCCGGGCGACCTGATCAGGGGCACCGACCACGTCCAGCACGTACAGCCCGGTCGACACCCGCTCGACGAACCCCCACTCCCAGATCCGCTGGGCATCGACTCCGGTGTGCTCGGCCAGGACCCTGCAGTACCCCTCGGCCACCGTCCGGGCATCCGGCCCGAGCAGGGTGCTCGACCAGTTGCGCAGCACCACTCCGAGGTCGTACGCCCGGTCCGCGACGAACCCGTCCGGGTCGACGAAGACGTAGCCGGTGTCCGCGCCCGGCCGGGGCTGGAGGACGGCCAGCAGGTTGCCCGGGTGCGGGTCGCCGTGAACAATCACCAGGTCGCGGTCGGCCTCCGCCGCCCGCCGCTCCGCGTACGCCAGGGCCTGGTCGACCACCCGGACCGAGCAGGGCCGGTCAAGCCGGTCCCAGGCCTGCCTGATGAGCTCGGCCAGGCCGGAGGCCTTGTCCTGGATGCGCTCTGAGCCCGTCGAAGGGGCCTCGCCGGGCTCAGCCCGCAGCGCGCCCGGATCCTGCCAGGCGAGAGCCAAGGTGTCGGCGAGACAGCGCAGCTGGTCGGGCACCGACCGCCTCCCGGAGGCCAGCGGCGGGCCCAGCTCCTCCAGCAGCACCGCCCGGCGGTCGAGGTCGGAGCGCAGCAGCTGCACATAGCCGCGGCCGGCGGCCCGTTCCAACGTGGCCACCTGCTCCGCCCAGCCCTCGTCGATGACCGCCACCTTGACCACGGCGGCGGTTCCGTCCGCCCGGCGGGCGCGGGCGACGAAGGAGGCGCTGCCGCCGGGCAGCCCACGGCCGACGACGATCGACCAGTCCCGCTCCAGCCCGGCGAGAACCTCCGGCAGGGCGGCTGACCAGGCCGCGCCGGCGGCACCCATGGCCGCCACCCGGTGCCGGGTCAGCGGCTGCAACCGGATCGGCCGGGCCGGCGGCTCAGCCGAGGATGCGGGCATGGACGTCACCGGGGAACCGGACGGTGAAGCGGGACTCGCCGATCATCGCGGAGACGTCCTCGATCCGCTCGTCGAGCTGGCGGCGGCGGGCGGCGGCGACCGACTCGAAGTAGTGCGTGTGGATCCTCCCGTCCCGGGTCTGGGCCCAGGCCCCGATGATCCGGCCGTCCACCCACAAGGTCGGTCCGCCGTTCCCGACACTGTCGAAGGCCTCGACCGCGGCGGCCGGCAGGTACCACTCCCGCTGCTTCCAGCCCATCGTGGTCGGGTCGAGAGCGGGCAGCACCGCCACCCAGGGCTCGACCGCCGGCTGGGGCGCGTCGTCCGGGGCGACCCAGCCCCGACCTCCGCTGAGCTGGACCTCGACGGCACCGCAGTCCGCGAGCGCCTGTCGGGTGGTCCGCAGCGGCCAGCCCATCCACCACGCCAGGTCCGTCGTGGTCCCCGGCCCGAACCGGCGTAGCCAGTGCCCGGTCAGCTCAGCGGCGGCTTCCCGCGGATCCTCCCCCTCGAGCCCGCCCGGCAGCCAGTCCTCGGTGGCGGCGTAGGCGTAGGCCCCGTTGGTCCAGCTGCTCGGCCGGGTCCGCAGCATCAGCCCGGCGAAGCCCAGGATGGTCAGCACCCGGGTGTGGGCGCCCTGCGTGCCGGCGTACGCCTTGCCCGGGTTGAGGACCAGCGGGTGCCGGAGCTGCGGCAGCCGCTGCCCGACCGCCCGCGCCGTGCTCGGCCCATGCTCGCGCAGGTCGGCCAGCACCAGGCGCTCCGCCCCGGCCAGCCATGCGTCGGGCTCCGCCACCCCGTTGGCGGCCAGCATGTCCCGGGTCCGCCGCCGTTCCGGCTCGACCAGGGCGCGGGTCGCCGTGGCGTGCATCCGCCGGACCACCGGCGGTGTGGCGACCCACAGGGTGCGGCGCATCGCGTGATGGCGGATCAGCGTCCGGTCCGCGTAGAGCGCCTGCTCCACCGCGGCGACCGACGGACTGCGCATCCGGACCATCGCGGACAGGAACACGGTGACCGGGTCGGTGGAGTGCAGTGCGACCAGCGCGTCGGCGATCCCCGGGACGTCGTCGGTGCGGGCCGACGGGAGCAGCAGGTGCCGCTGGGCCAGCCGGGACCGTCGCTCCTCGTCGTCGACGCTCCGCACGCTCGTCCCGGTCAGCTCTCCGGCGCCAGCGGCGCGTACAGGTCAACGCGCACCCCGTCGGGGTCCAGGACCGTGGCGTAGCGCTGGCCCCAGAAGGCGTCGAACGGCTCCAGGTGCGACCCGGACCCGAGGACGGTGAGCTCAGCGTGCCGGCTGTCCACCTCCGCCGGGCTGGAGCACTGTACGGCCAGGCTGACCCGGCCGCTGCCCGAACCGGACCAGTCGGGATCGAAGGAGCGGATGACCTCTTCGCTGTCGAGCATCAGGCGGAAGCCGCCGAGATCGATGTCGAGGTGACCGCCGGCCTCCGGCGTCGGCTCCGGCACCTCGTAGCCCAGGGCCCGGTAGAAGGCCGCCGAGCGGCCCAGGTCGGCCGCCACGAGGCCGATGGCGTTCAGCTGTGCATCAGTCATGGCGGCAGGTTAGAGGGCCGCACTGACACTACGACCGCCCGCCGGACACCATCGCCTGATCAGGAGCAGACGGCCCCGACGTTCGCGGAGCGCACCAGCCGGGCGTACTTGGCCAGGACGCCGCGGCGGGCCGGCCGCGGGGCCGGCTCCCAGTCGGCGAGCCGCTTCTCCAGCACCTCTGGGGCGACCTCGAGGTCCAGCGTCCCGTTGGCTACGTCGAGGGTGATCCGGTCGCCGTCCTCGACCAGAGCGATCGGGCCGCCCTCGGTTGCCTCCGGCGCGATGTGACCGACGCAGAGCCCGGTGGTCCCGCCGGAGAACCGGCCGTCGGTGATCAGCATGACGTCCTTGCCGAGCCCAGCGCCCTTGATGGCGCCGGTGATCGCCAGCATCTCCCGCATCCCCGGCCCGCCCTTGGGCCCCTCGTAGCGGATCACGACTACGTCCCCGGCCACGATGGTGCCGTCCTCCAGCGCATCCATCGCCGCACGCTCACCGTCGAAGACGCGGGCCGTGCCCTGCCACACCGACGTGTCGAAGCCCGCGCTCTTCACCACCGCACCCTCGGGAGCCAGGGAGCCGTGCAGGATGGTGATCCCACCGGTGGGGTGGATCGGGTTGCTCAGCGCGCGGACGATCACCCCGTCCACGTCCGGCGGGGCGATCTCGGCCAGGTTCTCGGCCATGGTCTTGCCGGTGACCGTCAGGCAGTCCCCGTGCAGCAGCCCGGCGTCGAGCAGCGCCTTCATCACCACCGGCACGCCGCCGACCCGGTCGACGTCGTTCATCACGTAGCGGCCGAACGGCTTCAGGTCGCCCAGGTGCGGCACCTTCCGGCCCACCCGGACGAAGTCGTCCAGGGTCAGCTCCACCTCGGCCTCGTTGGCGATGGCCAGCAGGTGCAGCACGGCGTTGGTGGAGCCGCCGAGGGCCATCGTGACGGCGATGGCGTTCTCGAACGCCTCCTTGGTGAGGATCTGGCGGGGACGGATGCCCTTCTCGACCAGCCGCACCGCCGTCTGGCCGCTGGCGTAGGCGTCATCGTCGCGGCGCCGGTCGACCGCCGGCGCCGAC
>DATHBQ010000161.1:0-8791 GCA_035296105.1 Propionibacteriaceae bacterium
GCGCAACCTCGGGCTGGGCAGCCCCGAGGCGTACTCGGTAATGGCGACCGCGACCGACTATCTCCCCGAGGCGATCGGCGGGTACACCCGGCTCCCCCGGCGCTGGGCCGACTCCCGGCCGATCGAGAACGGCAAGACCTCGCTGATGCTGCTGATCGACCAGCTGGACCTGCTCGGCGCCACCATGGACAAGATCTTCGACGCGGTGGTGCGGGTCGACGCCGACGCACTCATCGCCCACGGCCGCTTCCTGCAGGAGAAGTTCGGCTCCGCCTCGACCGGCGGCGGGCTCGACCTCGGTCAGCAGCCGCCGCCCCAGCCGCCCCGCAGCTCTCTGGACCTGCCATGACCGACCGCGACGACGACGGCCGCAGCCTGACCGAGACCGTACGCGCCCATGCCGAGGCCGTCCGGGCCCAGCTGGCCCGGATCACCGCGCTGCGCGCCGCCAACCCCGACATCACCACGCCCCCCGGCGGGCTCAACCCGCTCGACCTCGGTGCTCTCGACCCGCTCACCCCGGGCCGGTTCCCGGGGGTCGGACCGGCTCCGGCCGCGCCGACCCGGACCGACCCAATGCGCCCTGAGCCGGCCGAAGGGCAACCGGATGACCCATCGACGAGCTCAGGGCCCATCACGGCGATGGCTACGCAGGCCGAGGAGCCGGCAGCGGAGAAGACGGAACCGCCGCCCAGGACGCTCGAGGAGCTGCTCGCCGAGCTCGACGCGCTCACCGGGCTGACTGCGGTCAAGGCCGAGATCCATCGGCAGGTGGCGGTGCTGCGGGTGGAGGGACTGCGGCAGAAGGCCGGGCTGAAGTCGGTGACCATCACCCGGCACCTGGTGTTCGTCGGGAACCCCGGCACCGGCAAGACCACGGTGGCCCGGCTGGTCGGCGGCATCTACCGTGCGCTGGGCCTCCTGTCCAAGGGCCAGCTCGTCGAGGTGGACCGCTCCGAGCTGGTGGCCGGCTACCTCGGTCAGACTGCGATGAAGACGGCGGAGGTGGTGGCCAAGGCCGCGGGCGGGGTGCTGTTCATCGACGAGGCGTACAGCCTGGCCGGCGACCAGTACGGCCAGGAGTCGGTGGACACCCTGGTCAAGGAGATGGAGGACCGCCGGGACGACCTCGTGCTCATCGTGGCCGGCTATCCGGACCCGATGGTCCTGTTCATCGCCCAGAACCCCGGGCTGGCCAGCCGGTTCCGGACCACGATCGAGTTCGCCGACTACACCGACGACGAGCTGGTCGAGATCTTCTCCAACCTGGCCGGGGCCGCCGACTACGACGTGACGCCGGAGTGTCGGGACCGGTTCCGCGCCATCCTGCTGAGCACGCCGCGCGGACCGACCTTCGGGAACGGCCGGTTCGCCCGCAACCTGCTCGAGGCCGGGATCGGCCGACACGCCTGGCGGCTGCGGGACGTGGCCGAACCGACGCTCGAGCAGCTTCGTCAGCTGGTCCCCGAGGACCTGGAGGATGAGCCGATGGACCCGACGCGCCCGGATCCGGTCGAGCTGGTCCAGCAACCTCTCGAGATGCGCCCTGGGCCGGTCGAGATGGACCCTGAGCCGGTCGAGATGCACCCTGAGCCGGTCGAAGGGCCGGCTTCGCGCGACGACACCGCCGGGAACGGGGGGTGCCCGTGAGCCAGGCTCAGGCCCAGCAGCCCGCCGCATCAGTGCCCGCTCCGGCCCTCCCGGCCACCGCCGTGGCTCCCCCGACCCCCGCGGCCCCGCCCGCCACGGCTCCCGTCCCGGGCGCCGCGACGCCGCAGAGCGCGATGGACACGCCCCGCCGGCTGCGGCTGCTCAGCCTGGGCGTGGTGACGCTCGGGGTGCTCACCGGACTGGTCGGCGCGCTGGTGTTCTCCGCCCTGGCCTACTCCCTCGGCCGGGCCGAGGCCGACACCGACCAGCTCGTCCGGGTCCAGCAGATCCAGACCAACCTGCTGATCGCCGACGCGACGGCAACCAACGCCTTCCTGGTCGGAGGGCTGGAACCGGCGGCCCAGCGGGCACAGTACGACGCGGCCCTGACCACGACGGGCGCTCTGATCGCCCAAGCGGCGCGGGCCCAGCCGGCCGATGCGGACGCGCTGGCCGCCCTGAACCAGCAGGTGGTGGCCTACAGCGGCGCGATCGAGCAGGCCCGGGCGAACAACCGGCAGGGTCTGCCCGTCGGCGCGCAGTACCTGCGCTCGGCCAGCGCCCAGCTCCGGGCTGAGGCCCTGCCCATCGCCGACAACCTGGTCGTCGCGAACGCCGATCGGGCCGAGGACCGGATGGCGGTCTGGGTCGGCCTGGTCTTCGTGATCGTCGCCGCGCTGGCGCTGGTCGCCCTGGTCATCGGTCAGCTGTGGCTCGCCCGCCGCTTCCGCCGCACCTTCAACCGCGGCATGCTCGGCGCGTCGGTGCTGCTGCTGGCCCTGCTGGTCGGTGGGATCGTTCTCCTGGTCAACCTCAACAGCTCCGTGGCCTCGATCCGGTCCGGCAGCTTCGCGGCCGTCAACGCGGCCGCCGGGGCGCGGATCGAGGCCAGCGACGCCAAGTCCAACGAGAGCCTCACCCTGATCGCCCGGGGCTCCGGTGCCGCCTTCGAGACGGCATGGAAGGACTCGGCGGCCAGTGTGACCGACGACCTGAACCGGCTGGGCCGCAACGCGCCGACGGAGGAGTGGAACGCCTACGTCGCCGTGCACAACGAGATCCGGAAGCTGGACGACGGCGGCCAGTGGGAACAGGCCGTGGCCCGGGCGACCGGGACGGGGAAGGACTCGGGCAACACCGCCTTCAACGCCTTCGACGCCCGGCTGGCCGAGACCCTCGACCAGTCCAGCCGGGACGCCGCCGAGGGCCTGTCCGGTCGACAGCCCGTCCTGGTCATCGCCGCCATCCTGGCTCTGCTGAGCGGACTGGCCGTCGCCCTGCTGGCTCGCTCCGGGGTGGCCGCCCGGCTCCGGGAGTACCGATGAGCACAGCTTGGGCGACGACCCCCTCGGACCCCGGCGATGACACCCAGGAGGTCGCGCAGTGAGCATCGTCCGCCGGATGTCGCGGACGGCAGTGCTGACGGCCCTGGTCGTCGCGGTCCTGTCGGCCTGTTCGGTGTTCAGCTACACCCCGACCGAGCTGCCCAGCCCGCCGCCCTCCTCCGCCCCGAGCCCGTCGGGCTCCGCCGGCGCGCCCGCCTCCTGCCGGAACCCGACCGCCTCCTACGCCCCGAACGGCGACCTGCCCTCGCCGTCGGACCTGCCGTCCGGCTCCACCATGGCGAAGATCCGCGAGCGCGGTCGACTGGTCGCCGGGGTGTCCGCGGACACCTACCTGCTGGGCTCGCGCGACCCGCTGTCCGGCCGGATCGAGGGCTTCGACATCGACATGGTCAAGGCGGTGACCAAGGCGATCTTCGGTGACGAGAACCGCTACCAGCTGCGGGTGATCACCGCCGCCCAGCGGATCCCGCTACTGCAGGAGGGCCAGGTGGACCTCGTCGCCCGGAACATGACGATCACCTGCGACCGCTGGACCCAGATCGCCTTCTCCAGCGAGTACTACCGCTCCGGACAGAAGATCCTGGTCCGCAAGGGCGCCAAGGCCAGGTCGCTCGCCGGCCTGAAGGGCCAGAAGGTGTGCGCCCCGCGGGCCACCTCGTCGCTGGAGAACCTGAAGAAGCTCGCCCCCGAGGCAGTGCCGGTGGAGGCCGACAACCACACCGGCTGCCTGGTGCTGTTCCAGCAGGGCGAGGTGGCGGCGATCACCGGCGACGACACCGTGCTGGCCGGGTTGGCGGCCCAGGACCCCTACGCCGTGGTCCCGGAGCAGCGAGCCCTCACCGCCGAGCCCTACGGCCTGGGCATCCCGCCGAAGAACGTCGACTTCGTCCGCTTCGTGAACGCCCGGCTGGCCCAGATGCGCAGCAACGGCGAGTGGAAGGCGATCTACAACCGCTGGCTGGCCGAGTCCCTCGGGCCGGCCCCCAGCCCGCCCAAGGCGGTCTACGGCAGGACATCGTGAGCGAGCCTGCGAGCTCACCATCGAGCGCAGCAGCGATGCGAAGGGAGCCGACGAGCGTCAGCGGGGAGGACCCGTGAGCCTGTCGGCCGCCGCCGGCCCGGTGATCGCACCGCCGGCCCCCGGCCGGATGGGCGTGGAGGTGCCGCTGGACCAGGCCCGGCTCTACCTGGAGCAGCTCGGGCAGTGGCGCGACGGGCGGCGGGCCGAGCTGGACCAGCTCGACCAGGCGGCCCTGCAGTCCCCGAACGGGGCCGCGGCCACGAGTGACATCACCTTGTCGATGGCGCTGTGGAAGGCGGCGTCCGACCGCTACGAGCAGCTGCTGTCGGCCTGGGACTCCGGCCGGGTCGGGCCCACCGAACGGTTGCGGCTGGCCACTTTGATCTGGGGCCGGCTGGACACCGACGCCGCCTCCGGGATGGCCGTCTCGCTGCCCGAGGCCTGCCGGCTGTCCGACGCGCTGGCCTCGTCGCTGCGGGTACGACTGGGCCTGGAAGTCTCCGGGGCCGAGATCACCGAGCGGATCCGGCAGCTGCGGGCCCAGATGGAACGGATCCGCGACCAGGTCACCCTGGAACCGGCCGGCACCGCGCAGCAGCAGGCCGCCGGGCAGCAGGCGCGACTGGCCCGGCGGGTGAAGGAGATCGCCGACAAGGCGGCGCGCGGCGGTGACGTCGGCGGCCTGCTGGGACCGCTCGAGATCGATGCGGCCACCTTCGAGCGGGACCTGATCGTCGGTGGCGCACGGCGCCGGGAGACGGCCGTCCTGGCCCGGCAGGTGCAGGACCAGCGTGGTGAGCTGGAGGCCCGGGAGACCGCCCTGCGGCAGCTGGCGCTCGAATGCGTACGCCGGGTCGACCCGGCTCCCCGGTACGCGGTGCCCGACGTGGAGCTGCTCGGGACGGTGCCGGAGTCGCCGGCCGAGGTCGAGAGCTACCGGCGGCGGCTGGACCAGGTGTCCCGGGCGCTGACCGTCGCCGAGCGGGCGTACGGGCAGGCCCTGACCGAGTACCGTGAGCTGGCGGATCGGCTGGAGGCCTACCGGGCCAAGGCCACCGCGACGGGGGTCGCCGACCACCCCGACATCGTCCGGGCGTACGCCATGGCCCGGGAGGAGCTGGACCGGCAGCCGTGCCGGATGGTGCTGGCCGGACAGCTCGTCACCCTGTACCAGACCTACCTGCAGCTGGAGACCGCGTGAGGTGCACTCAGCCGGGCTGTACCGGCACCATCGTCGACGGCTACTGCGACGTCTGCGGCAGCCCGGGACCGCAGGGCCAGCCGACCCCGACCGCCGTCGCCAACCCGGTCAGCGTGCGAGCGGGCGGATGCCGCCAACCCGGCTGCCCGGGAACCATCGTGGACGGCTACTGCGACGTCTGCGGCAGCCCGGCCGACACCGCCCCGGCCGCGGCCGACACCCCGGTCGGCGAGGCCGCCGGTCCAGTCTCCACCCGGACCGGCTCCAGCCGGCTGGACTCCGCCGCGCTGGGCTCGCGTCGGGCCTCGGCCAGCGGCAGCAAGATCACCCGGCGGGTGCAGTCGGGGTCGCAGCGGCTCCGGTCCGCCCGGCTCGGGGCCGGCCTGACCCGGGTGCCGCCGGCGCCCGTGGTGGACGCCGCCGCCGCGATCATGAAGAACCCGGAGGTGCCGGAGGACAAGCGGACCTGCCCGAACTGCGGCGCGCCGGTCGGCCGGTCCCGCGACGGCCGGCCGGGGCGGACCGAGGGCTTCTGCGCCAACTGCGGCCGGGAGTACTCCTTCACCCCGAAGCTGAAGCCTGGCGACCTGGTGGCCAACCAGTACGAGGTGGCCGGCTGCCTGGCTCACGGCGGACTCGGCTGGATCTACCTGGCCCGGGACCGGAACGTCTCCGACCGCTGGGTGGTGCTGAAGGGCCTGCTGAACACCGGCGACAAGGACGCGCTCGCCGTGGCCATCGTGGAGCAGCAGTTCCTGGCCCAGGTCGAGCACCCGCTGATCGTGGAGATCTACAACTTCGTCACCCACGACGAGGCCGGCTACATCGTCATGGAGTACGTCGGCGGCACCTCGCTGAAGCAGATCCTGAAGAACCGGATGCGGGCCAACCACGGCGTCTTCGACCCGCTCCCGGTGGACCAGGCTCTCGCCTACATCCTGGAGATCCTGCCGGCGTTCACGTACCTGCACGACCTCGGGCTGGTCTACTGCGACTTCAAGCCGGACAACCTCATCCAGGTGGGCGACGCGGTCAAGCTCATAGATCTGGGCGGCGTACGCCGGATCGACGACCAGGAGTCAGCGATTTACGGCACCGTCGGCTACCAGGCGCCCGAGGTGGCGGCCATGGGCACCACGGTGGCATCGGACATCTACACGATCGGCCGCACTCTGGTGGTCCTGATCACCGAGTTCCGCGGCTACCAGACCAGGTACGTGGCCAGCCTGCCACCGGTGGCCGAGACGCCGGTCTTCGCCGAGCACGACTCGCTCTACCGGCTGATCGCCAAGGCCTGCGCCCTCGATCCGGCCGACCGGTTCGCCTCGGTCGACGAGCTCCGGGTGCAGCTGCTCGGCGTGCTGCGCGAGGTGGTGGCCACGCGAACTCCCGGCACCGCCCTGACCTCGGCGGCCTCGGTGCTCTTCGAGGCGCCGGCGATCACCAGCGAGGCGCTGGAGTGGGACGAGCTGCCGGCGCTGCGAGTCGACACCACCGACCCCCAGTACGCCTGGCTGAACAACATCTCGCTGGACAGCCCGCGGGCCCGGCTCGCCGAGCTGCAGCGCGCTCCCGCCGCCAGCCCGGAGATCCGGTTGGCCCAGGCTCGGGCGGCCCTGGAGCTCCAGGAACCGGAGCTGGCCGACCGGGTGGTCAACCTGATGCTGACCGACGACCCGTGGGAGTGGCGGGCGGTCTGGATGAGCGGGCTGGCCGCCCTGGACAGCGGCGACTTCGCCGGCGCACAGGCCGCCTTCAACGCGGTCTACGGGCAGGTGCCCGGCGAGCTGGCGCCCAAGCTGGCCCTCGCCCTGGCCTGCGAGCGTGGCGGCGAGACCGAGATCGCGGAGGAGCTCTACCGCACCTGTGCCAGCACCGACGCCAACTACGTCGCGGCCTCGGCGTTTGGGATGGCCCGGATCCGCGCCGCTCGCGGTGACGTGGCCGGCGCGATCGGGGCGCTGGACCTGGTGCCGTCGACCAGCCGGCACTACGCCGAGGCCCGACGCAAGCGCGCCGTGCACCTCTACGAGTCCGAGCAGGGCCTGCCGGCACTGGCCCAGGCGATGGAGAGCCTGCAGGGTGTACCCCTGGAGCGACGGGACAAGGCGAAGCTGACGGCGCGGATCCTGGAGCGCGCCCTGGCCGAGGTCGGCCGGTCGGGCCCGCAGTCAGGAGTGAAGATCGGCCAGTATGCCGCCCGCGAGGAGTCCCTGCGCGACGGGCTGGAGGAGACCTATCGCCGGCTGGCGAGCACCGAGAGCGACGAGCAACGCCGCTACGCCCTAGTCGATCAGGCCAATGCCGTGCGAAGGTGGACCCTGCAATGAGCGACCAGACCGTGCAGGAACCGCGACCGGTGTCCCAGACCGATGGCAACGGCGTCACCCCGAACGCCGGGACGACGCCGTCGACGTGTCCCAACTGCGGGTCACAGGTCGGCTCCAGCGACGCCTTCTGCGAGACCTGTGGCCAGGCGCTCGCGCCGACGGCGGCCGCTCCGGCCGACCAGTCGGCCGAGGAGGCGCCGATCGAGATCAGCCGCTCGGTGTCCCCGCCGGAGGACGTCGAGGACAACGAGGACACGATTCCGGTCACCCGGCCGTGCCCCAGCTGCGGCGGTCCGGTCGGGGCGGACGGCTACTGCCAGATCTGCGGGATGAAGGCGCCCAGCGAGCGCGACCACTACACCGAGCAGCCGGCGAGCTGGGTGGCCGCCTGCTGCGACCGCGGTATCCGGCACCACCGCAACGAGGACGCGACGGCGATCGGGGCCGACCCCGAGCCCGGCTCCCGAGCGGTGCTGGTGGTGTGCGACGGCGTCTCCACCTCGATCGACTCCGACGTGGCCAGCCTGGCCGGCGCCCAGGCGGCACGCGACCTGCTGGTCACCAGCCGGCCCGCGGGTCTGGGGACTCCGGCGAGCGTCGCCGCCGCCATGGCGCAGACGATCGAGCAGGCCGCCGCCCAGGCCAACGCCGCGGTGGTCGCCAATACCGCGCCGGACAGCACCAGCGCGGCCGCCTGCACCTTCTCGGCCGCGGTGCTGGAGAACCACACGATCTACTTCGGCAACATTGGCGACAGCCGGATCTACTGGATCCCCGATCCGGGCGGCCGCGATGAACCGATCCAGCTCAGCGTGGACGACTCGGTGGCCTCGGCCCGGATGGCCATGGGGGTGTCCCGGGAGGAGGCCGAGAACGGTCCGGGGGCGCACGCGATCACGAAGTGGCTCGGCCGGGACAGTCCGGACTTCACGCCGATGACCGCCTCGCTGCGGGTCGCCACGCCGGGTTGGCTGCTGGTCTGCTCCGACGGGCTCTGGAACTACGCCTCGGAGGCCACTGCCCTGCAGTCGCTGATCGCGGAGTTCAGCCAGACCGACGCGGGGCCTCTGCCGCTAGCCGTCCGACTCGTCGCCTGGGCCAACGAGCAGGGTGGCAAGGACAACATCGGCGTCGCCCTCGCCCGGCACGAGCCCTGATCCTCACCCGGTACACCGACCACCGGCCGCACTCGCCGGGTTGGAGAGAACTCAACCGGTGGCGACTTCTCACCGAGGTCGGGACC
>DATHBQ010000162.1:0-6757 GCA_035296105.1 Propionibacteriaceae bacterium
GCCCATCGCACCCGCACGCTGCCCCGGGCGGTGACCCGGACAGGTGTCCTGCTCGGCGTTGGTCTGGTCACCGGGCTGGTGTTGGTCGGTGCCGGATTCGTTCTGCCCGGAATAGTCGGTGCGCTGGCCACCTGGCTCGGCTACGGGCTGGGCGGCGTCGCCTGGCTGGGCCTGCCGCTGTATGTCCTGCTCCTCGCCGTCCGGGTCTTTCCGCCTGCGTCCCCGACCGCCGTCCCGGTGGCGGCCGGTCCCGTCCAAGGAGTTCGATCATGACCTCAGACCTGCTCGGGACGCCGCCGGTGACCGCGGGCGGAGCCGATCCCTGGGCGCGGATGTCCCGCGCCACCGGCCTGGTCGGCCTGGGCTCGTTCGTGCTGCTCTTCGTGCCGATCGTCGCCATCTCCACCCTCGGCGAGCCGCCGTTCACCGCCACCGTGGCGGAGGCACACGCCTTTCTCCGCAACGCGAGTGCCGGCTGGGTGCAGACGAGCCAGGCGGTCCTCGGGCTGGCGGCGGTCGGGCTGCTCTGGTTCGTCGTCGGACTGGCCCTGCTGCTCGGCCGGGCCGAGGGCCGGCCGCCGTGGCGGGCGACGGTTGCCGGGTTCTCCGGTCTGCTGCTGCCGGTGTACCTACTCGGCGACGTCAGCTGGGACGCCGCCGCGTACGGGGGCGCGGAGATCGAGCCGGGTCTGGCCAGCTACGCCTTCGACGTCGGCAACCTCGGCTTCGCCAACGCCTGGCTGGGGATGGGCAGCTTCGCCGTCGCCGCCGGCTGGCTCGTGCTGGAGACCCGGGTGATTGGCCGATGGCTGGGCTGGTGGGCCGTCGTGGCCGGCGTCGGGCTGGTGCTCTGCCGATTCGTCTGGACCAGCGAGGCCTGGTTCGCGCCGTACTTGCTGTTCTGGATCTGGGTCGTCGTGGTCTCGGTCCAGCTGATCCGTGGACGCGTCCGTCGTGACCGTCCCACCGAGGAGGAGATCTCTCATGCGTAAGGTGCACTTCGTTCTCAGCGCGCTGGTGCTGGCCGCGGTGGTGCTGCAGTTCTATCTGGTCGGCGTCGGAGTGTTCAGCATGCCGGAGGACGAGCGGTTCGGCCTGCACACCACGAACGGCCGCATCACGCTGCCGGTCCTGCTGCTGCTCAACATCGCCGCGGCCGCCCTCGCCCGCGGCCGGACCGTCCGGTACGCCGTGGGCCTGGTCGGCCTGCTGGCCCTGCAGACGGTGATCTTCCTGGTCGCGGCGCTGACCACCGGGTCCAACCCGTTCGAAGACACGGTGATCACCACCGCCGGCACTGTCATCCTCAGCCTGCACGCGCTCAACGGGCTGGTCATCCTCGGTGTGACGGTGCTGCTGGTCCGCAAGGCGTACGCGCTGGCGTTCGCGAAGCCGATCCCGCCCCCGAGTGGCGCGGACGAGCCCGAGCGGGTGCCAGCCGCCACTCCCTGACCCACATACGCCCACTTCGCGCTACTTCAGGGCGCTTTGCGCTAGGTCGGCCTCGCGCGAACCGCCGCGGAGTAGCGCGAAGTAGCGAACGAAGCGGGGCCCGGGCAGTGTCCGTCGTACGAGGGAGCGGAGCTAGACCTTGCGGGCCCAGACCTGCAGGCCGAGCTCGGCGTCATGCACCTCGACCGGCACCGGGCCATCGGGCTCGCCCTCGTGCACCACCGTGGCCAACACCTCGGCGGCGAAGCGGTCCTGGTGCGTACGGATCGCCTCGGCCGGATCGGGGGAGCCGCCGACCCGCCACCACAGCTCGATCCGGTCGCTGACGTCCAGGCCGCCGCTCTTACGGCCCTCCTGGACCAGCCGGATGATCTCGCGCAGCAGCCCGGCCAGCCGCAGCTCGTGGCTGAGCTCCAGGTCCAGGGCCACCGTGTCTGACCCGGCGGAGGCCACCGCCCAGCCGGAGCGCGGGGTCTCGCTGACCACGACCTCGTCGCCGCTGATCGGCAGGTCCTGACCGTCCAGGTTCACGGTCGCGGTGCCCGCCCGGTACGCCGCCACGAACGAGCCCACGTCGGCGGCCCGGATCGCGTCGGCCACCTGCTGGGTGCGCTTGCCGAACCGCTTGCCCAGCGCCCGGTAGTTGGGCTTGACCGCGACCTCGACCAGCTCGTCGGCATCGCTCAGCTGGGTCAGCGACTCGACGTTGAGCTCGGCCCGGACCTCCTCCCGCAGCGCCTCCGGCAGGGTCGTCCAGCCCGGCGCGGAGATCAGCGCCCGGGCCAGCGGCTGCCGAGTCTTGACCTTCGACTCCGCCCGCGCCGCCCGGCCCAGCTCGACCAGCCGGCGCACCAGGGCCACCTGGTCGGCCAGGGCGGGGTCGACCAGCGCCGGGTCCGCCTCCGGCCAGGAGGTCAGGTGTACCGAGTCGGCCGCACCAGTGCTGGTGAACAGCGCACCCCAGACCCGCTCGGTGACGAACGGCATGAACGGGGCGAGCATCCGGGTCAGCATGTCGAGCACGGCGTGCAGGGTGCCCAGCGCCGCCGGGTCTCCGTCCCAGAACCGGCGCCGGGAGCGGCGGACGTACCAGTTGGACAGGTCGTCGATCAGGCCGGCCAGCGCCTGCCCGGCCTTGACCGTGTCCAGCTGGTCCAGCGACGCGCCGACCTCGCGAGCCACCCGGTGCACCTCGGACAGTGCCCACCGGTCCAGCGGTGTCGGCTCGCCGGCCGGTCCGCCCGGCGCCCACCCGTTGCTGCGGGCGTACAGGGACTGGAAGGAGGCGATCGACCAGTAGGTCCGCACCACCTTGGAGGCGATCTCCTCCAGCGCCCGGTGTCCGATCCGCCGGGACGACCAGGGCGAGCCGGCGCAGAGCATGAACCAGCGCAGCGCGTCGGCGCCGTGCCGGTCCATCAGCGGGATCGGCTCCAGGATGTTGCCGAGGTGCTTGCTCATCTTGCGGCCGTCCTCGGCCAGGATGAGGCCGAGGCAGATTACGTTGCGGTAGGACGACTGGTCGAACACGAGGGTGCCGACCGCCATCAGCGAGTAGAACCAGCCGCGGGTCTGGTCGATGGCCTCGCAGATGAAGTCGGCCGGATACGCGTCCCGGGCGGCGTCGGCGTTGTGCCACGGCGCGCCGAACTGGGCGAACGGCATCGAGCCGGAGTCGAACCAGGCGTCGATCACCTGCGGCACCCGGCGGTAGGTCCCCTCCTCGCCCGGCTTCGTGAAGGTGATGTCATCGACGTACGGGCGGTGCGGGTCGTCCAGCGTGGTGGCGGAGAGCTCCACCAGCTCGGCCAGCGAGCCGACGCACACCATTCGCGACGGGTCGGCGTCGTTGCGCCAGATCGGCAGCGGCGTCCCCCAGTACCGATCGCGGGAGAGAGCCCAGTCGACGTTGTTGGCCAGCCAGTCGCCGTAGCGGCCGTGCTTGATCGAGGCCGGCTGCCAGTTGGTCGCCTCGTTCTCGGCGAGCAGCCGATCCTGGATGGCGGTGGTGCGGATGTACCAGGACGGCAGCGCGTAGTACATCAGCGCGGTGTGGCAGCGCCAGCAGTGCGGGTAGCTGTGGGTATAGGGAACGTGCCGGAACAGCAGCCCGCGGTGGCGCAGGTCGTTGACCAGGATGGTGTTGGCGTCCTTGAAGAACTCGCCACCGATGAGGTCGAGCGTCTCGTCGAAGTGCCCGTTGCTGCCGATCGGCTTGACCACCGGCAGGCCGTACGCCCGGGCCACGTCGAGGTCGTCCGCACCGAAGGCCGGCGACTGATGCACCAGGCCGGTGCCGTCGGCGGTGGTGACGTAGTCGGCCAGGGCGACGAAGTGGGCGTCCGGGATGTCGACCAGCTCGAACGGTCGCGCGTACGCCGTGCGCTCCAGGTCCCGGCCGGGCATCCGCTGCAGGATCTCGACGTCGTCGCCGAGGACCGGCCCGATCAGGTCCACGGCCACCACCACGGTGCGCTCGCCGGCGCGGACCACGGCGTACTCGACGTCCGGGTTGACCGCGACCGCGGTGTTGGAGACCAGGGTCCAGGGCGTGGTGGTCCAGACCAGCAGGTCGGCGCGGCCGGCCCACTCTCCGGACGTGATGGGGAAGCGGACGTAGACGCTGGGGTCGGTGGTCTCCTCGTACCCCTGGGCCACCTCGTGGTCGGACAGGCCGGTGCCGCAGCGCGGGCAGTACGGCGTGACCCGGAAGTCCTCGACCAGGTGGCCCTTGTCGAAGATCTGCCGCAGCGCCCACCAGACCGAGTCGATGTAGTCCGCGTTCATGGTCCAGTAGGCGTGCTCGTAGTCCGCCCAGTAGCCCATCCGCTCGCTCATCTGCAGGAACGCGTCGACGTGGCTCTGCACGTTCTCGCGGCAGCGTGCGTTGAACTCGGCGATGCCGTAGGCCTCGATGTCGGGCTTGCCGGTGAAGCCGAGCTCCTTCTCCACCGCCAGCTCGACCGGCAGACCGTGGCAGTCCCAGCCGGCCTTGCGGGGGACGACGAAGCCCTTCATGGTCTTGTAGCGGGGGAAGAGGTCCTTGAACACCCGGGCCTCGACGTGGTGGGTGCCCGGGCGGCCGTTGGCGGTCGGCGGACCCTCGTAGAACATCCAGATCGGGCCGCCCTCGTTGGCCTTGAGGCTGCGCCGGAAGACGTCGCCGCGCTCCCATTGCGCGATGACGTCGTGATCGAGCGCGGGCAGGTCGACGTGGGCGGGCAGCGCCTCGTAGCCGGTGTCGGTCCCTGCGGTCACCTGGGCCTGCAGCCCTTCTCTGGTCCTCGTGTGCGGCGCCGATGCTACTCCGTCGGCCTGGTTGAGCGGTCGGTGAGACAACCCTGGAGATTTCACCCGAATGGGCGCTGAGGCCACGATCTCGCCGGATCACCGACCGCGCGAGTGAATATCCCGGGACTTTCCGGCGGCCGTTGACATCGGGCCCAGCTCGCGGCCGACGTTCCGGTCGGGGCAGTGATCGCAATTCGCACCGAAGCACGCTGGGGCCCGGCCCCTGACAGTCTCGGCAGTGATCGCCGGCCGGCGTCCGGTTGGGGCCACGCCGTTCCGGGCGTAGGGTGGGAGTACCGAGGGACTCTTCCGCTGACACCTGATCGGCGGTCCCAGGCGATCACATCCAGCCCGACTGCGGGCCTACGGACTCACCATGAACTCTGCATCTGCCGTCCTCGTTGAAAAACCTGTCGCTGCCGCGGCACTCTGCCCGACCTGCGAGCACCCACTGTCCGCCCATGACGCGATCGGGATGCGCTGGTGCGCCGCCACCACGCTCGGGGTCGGAACCCGGGAGTGCATCTGCTCGGGTGTGGGGGCGACCGCGCGCGTCCTCACCCACTACTGACTGACACTCAGGCCCGAGGAGGCTCTCACCATTCCGACAACCGAGCGCATGGCGCTGACCCGTACGAACTGGCCCGACGTCGATGACGTCATCGCGCTCAACGCGGATGCAGAGACGCGAGGTGATCCCGGCGACCACCGGCCGATGTCAGCCGCTCGGGTCCTCGACGAGGAGATGCCGCGACTGATGGCCTACAACCGGCGCGTGGACCGGCTGGGGGCCTGGGTCGCGCGCGACCGCGCAACCGGTGGCTTCCTGGGTTGGTTCATGATCAGCCCGGTCGACGAACCGCTTGGGACCGTGGAGCTGACCTACCGGCTCCGGCGCCGGGCGTGGCGGCGTGGCTATGACCTGGAGGGAGTCCTCTCGATGATCGAGCTGGCTCGCACGTCCCAGGTGTCGACAGTGGTCGCCACGTTGATGGCCGTCGACGAGGCCTCCCGTCGACTGATGGAGAAGGCGGGCCTGCGACTTGTCCAGAAGCTGGTCGGTGAATCCGCAAGACCGACCGCGGCGGCCGGGAGCGCCAAGGTCCGCTACGCCCTTGACCTGACGTGATCTTGACGGGGGGAGCCCGGGGCACGATTGTCGTTCCATGACCGACACCGTCGTCCAGGACTTTCCCGCCCTCGCCGAGCAGCCGATCGAGAAGGTGGCGATCGACACCATCCGCACGCTCTGCATGGACGCCGTGCAGGCCGCCAACTCCGGTCATCCGGGCACACCGATGGCCCTGGCCCCGGTGATGTACACGGTGTGGCAGCGCTTCCTCCGGTTCGACCCGGACCAGCCGATCTGGAGCAACCGGGACCGGTTCGTGCTGTCGGCCGGACACGCGTCGACCCTGCTCTACTCGGTGCTCCACCTGGCCGGGGTGAAGTCGGTCAACCCGGTCTACGAGACGCTGGGCGAGCTCTCGGTGCCGCTGGAGGACCTGAAGAAGTTCCGGCAGCTGGACTCGAAGTGTCCCGGGCACCCGGAGTACCGCTGGACCTCCGGAGTCGAGTGCACGACCGGTCCGCTCGGCACCGGGATCGCGACCAGCGTGGGCATGGCGATCGCCGGCCAGTGGCAGGCCGCCACGTTCAACAAGCCGGACTACACGCTGTTCGACTACGACGTCTACGCCATCTGCGGCGACGGCTGCCTGATGGAGGGGATCAGCGCCGAGGCGGCCTCGCTGGCCGGGCACCTGAAGCTGTCCAACCTGTGCTGGATCTACGACAGCAACCAGATCACCATCGAGGGCAGCACCGAGCTGGCCTTCACCGAGGACGTCGCCAAGCGGTTCGAGGGCTACGGCTGGGCGGTGCAGCACGTCGAAGACGCCAACGACCTCGAGGCGCTGACCGCGGCGCTGGAGGCGTTCAAGGCCGAGACCGAGAAGCCGACGATGATCGTGGTCAAGAGCGTCATCGCCTGGGGTGCGCCGACCAAGCAGGG
>DATHBQ010000163.1:0-5020 GCA_035296105.1 Propionibacteriaceae bacterium
GGGCGCAGCTCGCTCACGCTTGTCCGGGGGTACAAGGGGGTCGTCCCCGTTGCCTCGGGCGAGGGTCTCATCGGGCCGGCTCCTCGGTGACGGCGGCAAGGAGGTGGGCGGTGCGCTCGACCGCGGTGGCCACGTCGACCCGGGCGGTGTCCAGGACCAGCTCCGGCCGCTCCGGGCGTTCGTACGGGTCATCCACCCCGGTCAGCCCGTTCAGCTCACCGCGCCGGGCCTTGGCGTAGAGGCCCTTGACGTCGCGCGACTCGGCCACCTCCAGGGAGGTGGAGACGTAGATCTCGGCAAAGGGGACGCCGGCCGCCGCGTGGTCGGCCCGAACGGCCTCGCGGGCGGAGGCGTAGGGCGCGATCACCGGGACCAGCACCACGACACCGTGCCGGGCGAGCAGGCGGGCCACCCAGCCGATCCGCTGGACGTTCAGGTCGCGGTCGGCGCGGCCGTAGCCGAGGCCGGCCGACAGGTGGGGCCGGACCTCGTCCCCGTCCAGCACCTGGACCCGATGCCCGCCCGCGACGAGTCGTTCGGCCAGGGCGTTGGCGATGGTCGACTTGCCCGCGGAGGGCAGTCCCGTGAACCAGAGCGTGGCGCCCGGAGCATGTCGAAGGCGCTGTCCTGGGCTCGTCGAGGGGGCAGACTCCTGCGCTTCGACGAGTTCAGCGCGCATCCCGGCGTTCACAGGTGGATCCCGCACTCGGTCTTGGCCAGGCCGGCCCAGCGGCCGGCCCGGGAGTCGGTCCCGATCGAACGGATGGTGCAGGGCTCGCAGCCGATGGAGCTGTATCCGTCCTCCAGCAGCGGGTTGAGCATCAGCTGGTGCTCGGCGATGTAGGCCATCAGCTGCTCGTCGGTCCAAGTCGCGATCGGGGCCACCTTGACCAGGTGCCGCTTGGCGTCCCAGGAGACCACGGGCGTGTTCGCCCGGGCCTTGGAGTCGGCGCGGCGCAGCCCGCTGGCCCAGGCCGCGTACGGACGTAGCGCGGCCCCCAGCGGCGCCACCTTGCGCAGCGTGCAGCAGCGGTCCGGGTCGCGGGCGAACAGGTCCTTGCCCCAGGTGGCGTCCTGCTCGGCCACGGTCTGCTCCGGGGTCACGTTGACCACGTTCACGTCGTGCACCAGGGACACCGCGTCGCGGGTGCCGATGGTCTCCACGAAGTGGTAGCCGGTGTCGAGGAAGATCACGTCGATCCCGGGGGCGACCTGCTCCGCCAGGTGGATCATCACCGTGTCGACCATCGAGGAGGTGACCACCAGCCCGGAGCCGAACTCCGCGTACGCCCAGCGCATGATCTCCTGGGCCGAGGCGCCCTCCAGCTCCCGGCTCGCCTCGGCGGCCAGCCCGGAGTAGTCGACGAGGGTGCTCATCGGGCCCGCTCCCGAGGCACCAGGCCGAGGAAGGACACCGAGAAGGCTCGCAGGCAGCTGCGGCACTCCCAGCCGCGCTCGGCGGGGAACAGGGTCTCCTCGCCGCAGTAGGGGCAGTAGAGAACGCTCTGCCGATTCACGTTGTGGTGACCGGACCCCGATGCGGGCTGGGCCCGTCGAAGCCCCTCGGGATGCCCTTTCGACGAGCCGAGGACGGCGCCTTCCACAGACTCAGGGCTCACCTCAGCTGGCTGCGGAGGCCGCACGTCGGTCACGCCAGCACCGCCTCGTCGGCGCGGGCCACCCACTGGGCGAACCGCTCGCCGTCGGTGCGCTGGTCGAGGTAGGACCGGGCCAGCCGCTCGACGTAGTCGGGCAGCTCGTCCGCCGTGACCTTGTGCCCGCGCAGCTTGCGCCCGAAGCCGGCATCCAGGCCGAGCCCGCCGCCCAGGTGGACCTGGAAACCCTCGACCTGGTCCCCGTCGGGTCCGACCACCAGCTGGCCCTTGAGGCCGATGTCGGCCACCTGGATCCGGGCGCAGGAGTTGGGGCAGCCGTTGATGTGGACCGTGATGGGGGAGTCGAGGGCGTCCAGCCGGGACTCCAGCACCTCCACCACGCGGGCTGCCTGGGCCTTGGTCTCCACGATGGCCAGCTTGCAGAACTCGATACCCGTGCAGGCCATCACCGAGCGGCGCCAGGCGTCGGGACGGGCCGAGAGGCCAAGGGTCTCGGCGCCGGCGATCAGCGCGTCCACCTGGTCCGCGGGCAGGTCGAGCACCAGGATCTTCTGCAGCGGCGTGGTCCGCAGCCGTCCGGACCCATGGGTCTCGGCCAGGTCGGCCAGCGCCAGCAGACGGCTGCCACTGATCCGCCCAGCGACCGCGGCCAGCCCCACGAAGAACCGGCCGTCCTTCTGCGGGTACACCCCGACGTGGTCACCCGGCTGATCGGGGATCGCCGGCGCCGGCCCGTCGACCAGCGGCCGGTGCAGGTACTCGGTCTCCAGGACGTCGCGGAACTTCTCGACACCCCAGTCGGCGACCAGGAACTTGATCCGGGCCCGGGTGCGCAGCCTGCGGTAGCCGTAGTCGCGGAACACTCCGACCACGCCGGCCCAGACGTCGGCGACCTCGTCCTCGGGCACCCAGGCCCCCAACCGGACGGCCAGCATGGGATTGGTGGCCAGCCCGCCGCCCACCCAGACGTCGTAGCCGGGTCCGTACTCCGGGTGCACCACGCCGACGAAGGCGACGTCGTTGACCTCCGGCGCCACGTCGTGCACCGGGTGGCCGGTGATAGCGGTCTTGAACTTGCGGGGCAGGTTCGCGTACGCCGGGTCGCCGATGTAGGTGTCGGCGATGCTCCGGATGGCCCGGGTCGGGTCGATGATCTCGTCGGCGGCGATCCCGGCGACCGGCGAGCCGACGATCACCCGTGGGCAGTCGCCGCAGGCCTCGGTGGTACTCAGCCCGACCGCCTCGAGCCGGCGCCAGATCTCCGGCACGTCCTCGATCCGGATCCAGTGCAGCTGGATGTTCTGCCGGTCGGTGATGTCGGCGACATCCCGGCCGAACTCGACCGAGATCTGGCCGATCACCCGGAGCTGCTCGGCGGTCAGGGCGCCACCGTCGACGCGGATCCGGAGCATGAAGTACTCGTCATCCAGCTCCCACGGCTCCAGGGTCGCGGTCTTGCCCCCGTCGATGCCAGGGCGGCGCTGCGTGTAGAGGCCGTACCAGCGGAACCGACCGCGCAGGTCGCCGGGGTCGATGGAGGCGAACCCGAGCTTGGCGTAGATGTTCTCGATCCGGGCCCGGACGTTGAGCGGATGATCGTCCTTCTTCGACTGCTCGTTGGCGTTCAGCGGCTCACGGTAGCCCAGAGCCCACTGGCCCTCGCCCTTCTTGCGGCGGGGTCGCGGGGCCGGCCG
Source organism: Propionibacteriaceae bacterium (assembly GCA_035296105.1). Taxonomy (GTDB): domain Bacteria; phylum Actinomycetota; class Actinomycetes; order Propionibacteriales; family Propionibacteriaceae; genus Microlunatus. The sequence continues at coordinate 3,311 of DATHBQ010000163.1, forward strand.
GCCGGACGCGACCGCGCTCGATCGGCCCGGTGCCGGCTGAACGGGGGTGTCGGTGGTCATTGGGATCCTCGGGCTGGGTTGCGGGCGACGCGGACGCCCGGGAGGGCGGTCCGGCGTCACGACGCGCTGGCTGGGGTCAGCAGGCGCGTGCAGGACAGATCATCGACTTCGTCCGTCCGAGGTCGACGAAGCGACGAGCGGTGAGGTCCGACCCGGGCCAGACCAGCGGTAGACCGCGGCGGCGCAGGAGACGGAGGCGGGACACCCCCTCACCTTCCGCCAGGTTCGGTCCGCGATCAAATGCAAATCTCACTTGTTGAGAACCGGATCCACCTCTTGAGACGGACGCGGCGACGTATTCGCTTCCAGGCTGGCGTTGAACGCCGCCCCGACCAGCAGGGCGAGGTTGATGAGATAGAGCCAGAGCAGGACCGCGATCGGGGCGGCCAGCGGACCGTAGATCGACGTGCTCCCGATCGAAAAGCCGAGGACCAGCCGAAGCAGGGCGCTGCCGCCGAGCCAGAGCAGCAGGGTCAGCGCGGCACCGGGGAGGTCGCCGCGCCAGCGGGTCCGCACCGGCACGGCCAGGTGGAACAGCGCGGCCAGGGCGGCGGCGGTGCCGACGAGCACGACCGGCCAGTAGAGGTAGCCGACCGCGTCCAGCCGCTCGGGCAGCGCTCGGTCGACCAGGCCCGGTCCGGCCAGCACCAGCGGCAGCAGCACGACGGCGGCGAGCAGGAAGACGACGTACATCGAGAAGGACAGGGCCCGGGTCCGCAGGATGCTGCGATGCCCGCCCAACCCGTACATGATCGTGATGGTGTCCACGACCACGTTGACCGCCCGCGACCCCGACCAGAGTGCGATCACGAACCCGATCGAGATGATCTCGAAGCGCCCCTGGAAGAGGACGTCGTCGAGGGTGGGGGCCAGCACGTCGTTCACGGCCGTCGGGGTGAGCAGCCGCAAGGCCAGGTCCAGCACCTGGGTGCGGAACTCGGCGACCGTCGTGACGTCGAAGCGCTGGGCGACGAAGCCGATGGCTCCGGCCAGGCCGAAGACCAGGGGCGGCAGTGACAGCAGGGCGAAGAAGGCGGCCTCGGCGGCCAGGCCCGTCACCCGGTAGCGCAGGCAGGCCCCGAAGGTCTGGGCGACCACGCTCCACGACCGACGCCGCATTGCCTCAGCGTAGGGGAGCCAACCAGCTCCATCTCGTCGACGCGACCGGCCCTGTGCAGGGTCAGATGCCGGCGATCCGATCGGCCGGCGGCGCCACCGGGCTGCTGGCCTCCAGGAAGTCGGTCAGCGCCACCAGGTCGTCACCGCCGCCCGTCCGATTGGTGCCCTCGGTGAACACGGTGAACGCGTCACCGCCGTCGGCCAGGAAGTTGTTGGTGACGATCCGGTACGTCGCCGCCGGGTCTAGGGTCGCCCCGTTCAGCTGGATCGTCGCCGGGTCGATCCGGTCCCCGAACGGGCCGGCCGGGTTGTAGCTGAACGTGAAGCCGGCTGAGACGCCGAGGATCAGTACCGGACGGCCGCGGGTGGCAATCGCCTGCTGCTCGAGGAGGCGCTCGATCTGCGCCCCGGTCAGGTCCATGGTGACCAGCAGGTTGCCGAACGGCTGCACCGCGAAGGCCTCGCCGTAGGTGACCGGCCCCGCGTCGATGCTGTTGCGGATGCCGCCCGGGTTCATGAAGGCGATCTGCG
>DATHBQ010000164.1:0-7975 GCA_035296105.1 Propionibacteriaceae bacterium
CTCGGTCAGGTCCAACGAGTCGACTGCGTCGCGCATGTGGGTCAGCCAGCGGTCCCGCATGTCCGGGGTCACGGCGAACGGGGCGTGGCGGATCCGCAGCCGCGGATGGCCGCGCTGGTCGCCGTACGTCGTCGGTCCACCCCAGTACTGCTCGAGGAACATCCGCAGCCGCTCCTCGGCCGGCGCCAGGTCCTCCTCCGGGTAGAGGGCACGCAGCGGCGGGTCGCTGGCCACGCCGGCGTAGAAGCGCCGGACCAGGGCCACGAACGTCTCGTGGCCGCCGATCTCGTCGTAGAACGTGGGCGGGAGGGCTGGGGTGGACATCGTCACCCATTGTCCCTGTCGCGCAACGGCGTTTGGCAGGATGGACCCGCTCTAGTCCACGACCGACCGCACAAGGAGTCACGCATGGCAGCCACCCGGACCGCCGAGGCCCATTGGGAAGGTTCGTTGAAGCAGGGTCAGGGCGAGGTCGACCTCGTCTCTTCGGGCATCGGTCAGTTCGAGGTCAGCTGGCCGGCCCGTACCGAGGCACCGAACGGCCTGACCAGCCCGGAGGAGCTGATTGCCGCCGCGCACTCCACCTGCTTCTCGATGTCGGTGGCCAACGAGCTGGTGTTGGCCGGCAACCCCGCGCCGACCTCGGTCGACACCAAGGCGGACGTGACCTTCCAGCCGGGCCAGGGCATCACCGGCATCGAGCTGACCGTGACTGCGGTCGTACCCGGGATCGACGAGGAGGCGTTCTCGGCGGCGGTCGCCGCCGCGGAGAAGAACTGCCCGGTCTCCCGGGCCCTGACCGGCACCACCATCACGGTGCAGGCGTCGCTGGCGGAGTGACCGCCGGGGGAGCTTCAGTCCCCGGCGGGCGACCGGGCCCGCCCTGGCTGAAGTTCCCCACCCGCACCACCTCGCCGTTCCGGACGTACCAGACGGTGCCGTAGTCGTCGCGCAGCTGGGTCACCCGCAGCCCGATGCTCTCGACAACGCCGGAGGCCTTTTCCATGTCGACGAAGTCGCCGACCCCGAGCTGGTCCTCCACCAGCAGGAAGATGCCAGAGATCAGATCCTTGACGATGCTCTGCACGCCGAAGGCGATGGTGACCGCGACGACCGAGGTGCCGGCGACGATGGTGGTGATGTTGAAGCCGAGCTCGGTCAGCACGGTCAGCGCGGCCACGATGGTGATCACCGCGGTCACCGCGCTGCGGCCCAGCGAGCCGAGCGCGCCGATCCGCTGCTCGCGCCGCTCGGCGGGCAGGCTCGTCGCGTCGACCAGGGCCTGCGCCGCCCGGAACTTCAGCCGCGGTGGGTGGCCGATCGCCCGGAGCACCGAACGGTTGATCAGCCGGCAGACCATCTGCCGGACGATGATCGCCACCAGGATGAGGAAGGCGATCCGCAGCGGCGCGAAGAGCGCCACCTCGGCGAGGTTGTCGGGGAACCAGTCCGGCACCCGACCACCCTAGACAGCCGACAGCGGCGAGGATGTCCGGATCCGCTCGGTGGTTGGCAGAACAATCGCCTTGTCGGACCGGTTGCCGGTCCGCAGAGTGGGCGGGTGACCTCCGCCGCCGCCGATCTCGAGCCGACCGTCGATCCCACCCTTCCGGGTCTCGACTGGCGGGTGCTCGGGGCGGTGGCGTTCACCGTGGTGGCCTGGGCCTCGGCCTTCGTGGTGATCCGGTCCGTGGCCTACGACTTCAGCCCCGGCGGGCTCAGCCTCGGTCGGCTGGTGATCGGCAGCCTCGCCCTGACGGCGATGATGGCCGGCCGCCGACTGGTCCCGATGACCGGTCGGGAGTGGGCCCTGGTCGGGCTGATCGGCGTGGCCTGGTTCGGGATCTACAACCTCGCCCTGAACGCCGGCGAGCGCCGGGTCGACGCCGGCACCGCGGCCATGCTGATCCAGCTCGCCCCGATCCTGATCGGCGTGCTGGCCGGTCTGCTGCTGGGCGAGGGCTTCCCCCGGCGACTGGTGATCGGCGGCCTGGTCGCCTTCGCCGGCACGCTGATCATCGGGATCAGCACCAGCACCGGTCGGGCCGACCTGGCCGGCGTGCTGCTGGTCCTGCTCAGCGCCACCGTCTACGCGGTCGCCATGGTGGCCCAGAAGGTGGTGCTGCGCCGGATTCCCGGCCTTCAGGTGACCTGGCTGGCCTGCGTCATCGGGGCGGTGGTCTGCCTGCCGTTCGCCGGCTCCCTGCTCGGCGATATGGGTGAGGCGGGCCTGGTACCGATCCTCGGGGTGGTCTACCTGGGTCTGATCCCCACCGCGCTGGCCTTCTCGACCTGGGCGTACGCGCTGAGCCGCAGCTCGGCCGGGAAGCTCGGCGTCACCACGTTCGCGGTGCCGCCGATCGCCATCGGGCTGGGCTGGCTGTTCCTGGACGAGGTCCCGGCCCTGCTCGCCGTGGTCGGCGGCGTGCTGTCCCTGGTCGGCGTGGCCGTCGCCCGGCGCTCGCCGCGGGTCCGGCCGCTGCCGCCGTCCGCCTAGCCCCACTTCGCGCTACTCAGGGCCGGTCCGCGCTAGGCCGGCAGAGCGCGAACCGACCTCAACTAGCGCGAAGTGGGGGAGAGCAACGCCGGGTTCCGGGGCGGAGCCTCACTAAACGAGCGGCTGCAGCTCCGGGACCGAGCTCGGCGCCACGGCGGTGGTGAGCGGGAACTGCGAGGCACCCGGCACCGGCTTCACCCACACCCGGTCGCCGGTCGCCAGCCGCTTGGCGGCGGCCTCGGCCCGGGTCTGGGTCACGTGGACCGGAGTCGACTGCAGCTCGTCGTCGAGGGCGATGTCCAGCCGCACCTCGAAGCCCACCCGGTTGAGGTCGGCGATCCGACCCGCGTACGCCTCCGGGAACGGTTGCGTGCGGACGTCCAGGTCGTGCGGCCGGATCAGCTGACCGGCCAGCGTGGTCACCGGACCGAGGAAGCTCATCACGAACTCCGACGCCGGCCGGTCGTAGAGGTCATCGGGGCTGCCGACCTGCTCGATCGCGCCGTCGTTGATCACCACGATCTGGTCGGCGACCTCGAGGGCCTCCTCCTGGTCGTGGGTGACGAAGACGGTGGTGACGTGGACCTCGTCGTGCAGCCGGCGCAGCCAGGCCCGCAGCTCCTTGCGGACCTTGGCGTCGAGGGCACCGAACGGCTCGTCGAGCAGCAGCACGGTCGGCTCGATCGCCAGCGCCCGGGCCAGCGCCATCCGCTGCCGCTGACCACCGGACAGCTGCGACGGCATCCGGGTCGCGAACTGGGGCAGATGCACCAGCTCGAGCAGCTCGGAGACCTTTGCGGCGATCTCGGCCTTCGGCCGCTTCCGGATCTTCAGGCCGAACGCCACGTTCTGGGCCACGGTCATGTGCCGGAACGCCGCGTAGTGCTGGAAGACGAAGCCGACGTTCCGCTTCTGGGCGGGCAGCCGGGTGGCGTCGTTGCCCTCGATCTCGACGGTGCCGGTGTCGGACAGCTCCAGGCCGGCGATGATCCGCAGCAGGGTGGACTTGCCGCCGCCGCTGGGTCCCAGCAGGGCGGTCAGCTCGCCGGTGGGGATGTTCAGCTCGATGTCGCGGAGGGCGACGAAGTCGCCGAAGCGCTTGCTGACGCCCGAGATCCGAATGCTCATCGGTGATGCTCCTCCTTGGGTCGCAGGCTGGTGACGATGATCAGCGCGATCACGGCGATCAGCGCGAGGACGAAGGCCGCGGTGTAGGCCACCGTGGTGTTCTGGGCGCCGAACTGCTGGTAGCGCTCCTCGACGAGCAGCGTCGCGGTCTGGGTGCGGAAGGCGACGCCCCCGGACACCACCTTCACCGCGCCGAACTCGCCCAGCGACCGGGCCAGGCTGAGCACCACGCCGTAGAGCAGCGCCCACTTGATCGCCGGCAGGGTGATCCGCCAGAACGCCTGCCACGGCGAGGCGCCGAGGCTGCGGGCCGCCTGCTCCTGGTCGGTGCCGATCTCGGTCAGCACCGGCACCAGCTCCCGGATCACCAGCGGCAGGCTGACGAACGCCGTGGCCAGGATGATGCCGGGTGGGGCGTAGATGATCTGCAGCCCGGCCGCCTCCAGACTCTGGCCGATCCAGCCGGTCCGCCCGTTGTAGACCAGCAGGAGGGCCAGCCCGACCACGATCGGGGACACCGAGAGCGGCAGGTCGACCAGTGCGGAGAGCGCCCGTCGGCCGGGGAAGGTGTAGCGGACCAGCAGCAGCGAGATGCCGACACCGAACACCGTGTTGAGCACCACGGCCCAGAAGGCCGCGGCCAGGGTGAGCTGGAAGGAGAAGATGACCTCCGGCTGGCTGAGCGCCTCCAGCACCGGGCCGAGCCCGTCGGCGAAGGTGGCCCGGGCGACCAGCGCGATCGGCCAGATCACCAGCAGGAAGAGGTAGCCGATCACGATCACCCGGAGCAGCCAGCGGACCGGGGACGGCTGCCTAACGGTGCGCACCCTTTCGTACGCCGTGGTGGCCTCAGCCATTGCGGGCCACCCGTCGGGAAATCAGATCGAGGGTCACGATGACCACCAGCGCGACCACCAGCAGGATGGAGGCGACCGCGGCGGCGTCGGTCAGCCGGTCGCCCTCGACGTAGGACAGGATCCGCACCGAGGCCACTTCGGTGGAGTACGGCAGGTTGCCCGACAGCAGGACCAGCGAGCCGTACTCGCTGATGGCCCGGGCGAACGACAGCGCGGCACCGCTGGTGATTGCGGGCGCCAGGGCGGGCAGGATGATCAGCCGGAAGGTGGTCAGCCGGCTCGCCCCCAGCGACGCGGCGGCCTCCTCGACCTCGGGCTCGAGCTCGAGCAGCACCGGCTGGACCGTTCGCACGATGAACGGCAGCGTCACAAAGAGAAAGGCGAGGAAGACCGCCTTCGGGGTGTTGGCCCAGTTCAGGCCGAGCGGGCCGGACGGACCGTACAGGCTGAGCAGCACCAGGCCGGCGACGATCGTCGGCAGCGCGAACGGGAGGTCGATGACGACCTCGAGGATCCGCTTGCCCGGGAACCGGTCGCGGACCAGCACCCAGGCGATCATGGTGCCGACACATGAGTTGACTGCCGTGACCAGCAGTGCCTCGCCGACGGTCAGCCGGAGGGCGGCGAGCGTCTGCTCGCTGGTCAGCGCCGCGACGTAGGCCGACCAGCCGCCGCTCGAGGCCTGGACCACCACCGCGGTGAGCGGGATCAGCACCAGCAGGCTGAACCACAGCAGGGCGATTCCCAGTCCGAGGCCCGAGGCCCGGGTCAGCGAGGTGGCGCTGCGCACCCGCCGTCGACCGGGGGTGCGGGTCGGAGGCGGGGTGGCGGCGAGCTGGGTGACGCTGCTCACTGGGACTTGCCGGTGGCCTTCTGGATCTGCGGCACGATGCCGGTGCCTTCCTCGAAGAACTTGGCGTTCACCGCCTTCCAGCCGCCGAGGTCCTCTCCGACGGTGAACAGGCCCGGTGGCGTCGGGAAGGGGTTCGACGGATCGTTGGCCCCCTCGACGGCGCCGACCTCGACGCCGGGGATCACCGGTCGGAAGCCCTTCTTGGCGAACTCCGCCTGGCCGGCCGGGCTGAGCACGAACTGGAGGTACTTCGCCGCCTTCGGGTCGGCATCCTTCAGGATCGCGCCCGGATTCTCGATCAGCAGCGTGTCGTCCGGTACGACGTAGTCGAACTTCTCACCCGACTGCCGGGCCAGGATCGCCTCGTTCTCGTACGAGATCAGCACGTCCGCCGTGCCCTGCAGGAAGGCATTGGTCGCGTCCCGGCCGCTGCCGGGGAGCGCGACAACGTTGCGGAAGAAGTCGGTCAGATACTCCTTGGCGTCCGCCTCGCTGCCGCCGGCCGCCACCGCCTGGTGGTAGGCGGCCAGGATGTTCCAGCGGGCCGAGCCCGAGGAGGCGGGGTTCGGGGTAACGATGCGAACGCCAGGCTCGGTCAGGTCCGCCCAGCCCTGGATGTTCTTCGGGTTGCCCTCCGGAACGACGAGCACGACCACCGAGTCGGAGACGATGCCCTTGGTGGGTCCGGCGTTCCAGTCCTCGGCGACCAGGCCGGCATCGACCAGCCGGGTGATGTCGCCCTCCAGGGAGAAGTTCACGTAGTCGGCCTCGAGCCCGTTGGCCACTGCGCGGCTCTGGTCGCCGGACGCCCCGTAGGACTGCTCCCAGACGACGCCCTGGCCGTCCTCGGTCTCGGCCCACTTGGCCTGGATGGCCTTGTTCGCCTCAGCCGGTACGGCGAAGCCGACGAGGTGCAGGGTGGTCGAGCCCGCTCCGCCGGACGGTGTCGCGGCCCCACCCACGCAGCCGGTCAGCCCCAGAGCTGTCGCTGCGGCTACGGCGACGCCGGCCAGGGCCCGCCGCCGACTCAGTGTGTACCCCATCGCTACTCCTCGAGAGAACATTCCCTACTAAATGTGCGGGAAATGTAGGGCAGAAATCCGGGTGGACTGGCATGTTTCAGGATCCGGGCGCCCGAACCGGTCAGTGAGGCCACGTTGGGACCCGGATCTTCGTCGCAACTGACCGGTTTCTCGGAGTGGGAGGGTGAGTAGGGAGCGGAGAGAGGTCAGCGGCGGTAGGTGACCTGGCCGGCCCACACGGTCGCCACCACCGGCTCGGGCAGCTCCCGGCCGTGCCAGGGGTTGTTCCGGGAGCGCGAGGCGGACTCGGTTCGCTCCACCACGGCGCGCGCCGTGGGGTCGACCAGCACCAGGTTGCCGGGCGAGCCGGTGGCCAGCGGCCGGCCCTGGTCCGGGAGCCGGGCGATGTGGGCGGGCACCACCGACATCCGCTCCGCCACCTCCCGCCAGCCCAGCCGGTCCGTGGCCACCATCGTCTCCAGCACCACGGCCAGTGCCGTCTCCAGTCCGACCATCCCGAAGGCCGCCTCGGCGAAGGCGTGCTCCTTGTCGTGTCGGGCGTGCGGGGCGTGGTCGGTGGCCACGGCGTCGATCGTCCCGTCCGAGAGTGCGTCCCGCAGTGCCGCTACGTCCTCGGCCGGACGTAGCGGCGGGTTGACCTTGTACGTCGGGTCGTAGGTCAGCACCTCGTCGGTGGTCAGCAGCAGGTGGTGCGGGGTGACCTCGGCGGTGACCGGCAGGCCCCGGCCCTTGGCCCAGCGCAGCACCTCCACCGTCTCCGCGGTGGAGACGTGGCAGACGTGCAGCCGCGACCGGGTCAGCCCGGCCAGCTGGACGTCGCGGGCCACGATGCCTGCCTCAGCCGCGGCCGGCCAACCCGGCAGGCCTAGCCGTCCGGAGATCTCGCCCTCGTGGCAGCAGGCGTCGGACCCGGCGAGCCGGGGGTCCTGGGCGTGCTGCGCGATGACGCCGTCGAACGCCCGGACGTACTCCAGCGCCCGGCGCATCAGCCGGGCATCGGCCACGCAGTGCCCGTCGTCGGAGAAGACGCGTACGCCGGCGCCGGACCGGGCCATCAGGCCGAGCTCGGCCAGCTCCAGGCCGGCCAGCCCCTTGCTGACCGCGCCGACCGGGACCACCTGGGCCGACCCGTCCCGCCCGCCCAGCGCAGCAACGTGTTCGGCGGCCTCCGCGGTGTCGGTCACCGGAGAGGTGTTGGCCATGGCCAGCACGGCCGTGTACCCGCCGCGGGCCGCGGCCCTGGTGCCCGAGCCGACCGTCTCGGCGTCCTCCCGCCCCGGCTCGCGGAGGTGGGTGTGCAGGTCCACCAGCCCGGGCAGGGCCACCAGTCCCTCGGCGGCGATGGTCTCGGTGCCGGGTGCCGCGTTCGCCGGGTCGGTGAACAGCCCGTCGCGGATCAGCAGGTCAGCGGGGCCCGCTCCGGCCAGGTCGGCGCCGGTGATCAGCAGGTCGGCCGCGGCCTCGATGCCCCAGGTGCTCGTGCCCATCTGAGGGGGGATACTCCCGTCGACGCCCCGGCTCATTCCGCTCCGCCCAGAAGCTGGTACAGCACGCTCATCCGCACCGCCACGCCGGCCGACACCTGGTCCAGGATCAG
>DATHBQ010000165.1:0-6516 GCA_035296105.1 Propionibacteriaceae bacterium
CGCCCTCCACGTTGTGCGACACAACGGGGAGCAGCGAGCTGCCGCGGCTGCGGTTGAACAGCCAGGTGTACCAGTAGGTGACCGCCATCGTGGTGACCAGGCCGGGCACCAGGACACCGAGCTGTAGGCCGCCCTCCTCGAGGAAGAACAGCGGCAGATGCCAACCGGCGATCAGCAAGGCGAAGAGGGTCGCCGTGGCCAGCGGGGTCCAACCCCGACCCTGGGCTACCGGTTGCGCGTAGCCCCGCCACGCCGGTTCCTCGGCGAGCGGTCCGTCGGTCGGGTTCACCAGGCGCAGGGCGAACGCAAGCAGGGCAGTGGTCACCGCCGTCGTCGGCCGCTCGGCTCCGGTGATGTCCACCAGACCCGCGGTGAGCGCATGCAGCCCCAGCGGCACGCCGACGGCCATCGCCCACCAGAGCCAGCCGACCCGCCAGCGGACCAGCCGGGCGCCCAGCTCCCGCAGTCCGGCCCGGCCGTGGGCGATCGGCACCACGATCAGCGCGGCGACCAGCGGACCGAAGGCGCCGAACAGGCCGAACGGCCAGAGGGCCCAGGCGACCGCGTACGTCAGGAGGAAGAAGACGGTGAGCGGGTAACGGCGCACCAGCCGCAGCATGGGGCTCATCGGGCTACCTGCGGCGGGCGGACCACGGCCGGATCGGCAGGCCCAGGGGAAGTGGCCGGGTCGGGCTCGACCTGGCGAGGCCGGCTTCGGGAGAGGTCCTGTGGACCGCCGACCAGGACCACGCCGACGGCGACGGCGCACCAGATCGCCGCCAGCAGCCAGGCCTGCCTGGCCGAGTCGGCGCCGCTGAACATCGGGGAGAAGTAGTCGCCGGAGACCGCGTTGTTGGTGGCATGCAGCAGCATGATCAACAAGACGCTGCCCCGGACGTGGTTGAACAACCAGTTGATCACCACGGTCGCGCCCAGGATGGAGACGACGTCGGCGTAGTGCACCTCGCCGGTCAGGATCAGCGGCAGGTGCCAGCCTGCGATCAGCACTCCGAGCACCAGGGCGGCGGTCAGGGCCGACCACCGGGCCTGCAGCCGCGGTACGGCGAACCCGCGCCAGCCCGGCTCCTCCCAGGCGCCGCCCGCGCCGGGCACCACCAGGAGGAAGGCCAGGGTGCCGAAGATGCTGGTCCAGCGGCCCACCGCCTCCGCGCTCGGCGTCGCGGCCCCGAGGCCGAGGTTGAGCAGCGCGGCCAGCCCGGCGACGGCGGCCGGCAACAGCAGGGCCACGGCGTACCAGCCCACCCCGACCCGCCACCGGACCATCCGCCGCAGCAGGCCGACGACTCCGGCCCGTCCCTCGGTCAGACCGAGGACGAGGAGGGCGGCGAGGAAGGGGCCGAAGCCGGCGATCGGAGCGCCGAAGACGCCCATCGCGTACGGGATCCAGGCCCACCAGGACAAGGCGTAGGCCAGCACGAAGAACGCGATCAGCGGGTGCCGTTTCATCACAGCGGCAATCTAGGAGCGCCGACCCGGCCGGCGCCCCCGTAGAACTACCGGTCGCGGTACCGGACCCGTCGGGGTCACGCGAGGCCGTGGCGGATCGCGAACCGAGCGGCCTCGGTCCGCGAGCGTACGCCGAGCTTGGCGTAGATCGAGCTCAGGTGCCAGTCGACGGTTCGGGGACTGAGGAACAGCCGCTGGCCGACCTCGGCGCTGGTCAGTCCGGCGGCGACGAGGCGCAGCACGTCCACCTCCCGGTCGGTGAGCCCGCCGGGGTGGGGATCGAGCGGCAGCACCTCGACGGGATCGCCCTCCTCCAGAGCGTAGGCGACCGCCTGGTCGGTGGTCATCCGGCGGCCTTCGGCCCACGCCGCGCCCCAGGTCGCCGGGTCGAGCCGCTGCTGGGCCCGGGCGAGCTGCTGGTCGTAGTCGACGATCGCGCGGCTGGCGCGGGTGAGGTGAGCGCCGTACGCCTCGGTCATGCTGTCGGTGGCGCCCCACAGCCGGACCGCCCGCCGGATCCGGCCGGCGGCGGCCGCGAGCTCGCCCATCCCGATCAGGCAGTACATGATGAGCAGCTTGTAGTCCAGGTGATGGCTTAACCGCAGGCACTCGACGAGCCAGGCGCCGGCTCGGTCGTGCTGGCCCATCCGGGCGGTCAGCAGTCCGAGGTTGGCCAGGATGAAGGCCGCTCCCATCTGGTTGCCGAGCTGCCGGTGCAGCGTGACCGCCTCCTGCCATCGTGTCAGCGCCAGCATGGGGTCGCCGCTCTGCAGCGCCAGCACACCCTCGATGTCGTGCAGATACGCCATCGCCCGTTGATCCCCCAGCCTCGGTTGCAGGGCTCTGGCCTCGGCGATCAGGTCGGCGACCGGGACGTCCGGACGCTGTCCGGCCACCGCCGTCGTGCTCAGGGCGGTCAGCGCCGAGGCGATCCCGTCGGGGTCGTCGAGCTCCCGGTACCGGGCCAGACATTCCTGGCCACAGGCCCAGGCCTGCTCGTAGTCCTCTTGGAAGGTGGACAGCACGACGAGCCCGTTGAGCGCCTTGGCCCGGGCGGCACTGTCCCGCTCCCGGCACCGGCGTACGCCCGTCTGCAGCCACCCGATGCCCTCGACCGGAAATCCCCGGGCGAACCAGAACGGCCACAACGCCGCAGCCAGTCGTGCCGCGTCCGGGCCGTCCTCGGCCGGGCCGGTCAGCCAGGTCAGCGCCGCGCGGAGATTGTCGTGGTCGAGTGTGAGCCGGTCGAACCAGATGCGCTCGTCGAGTCCGATCGACCTCCGTTCCGTCTCCTCGGCGAGGTCCAGGAAGTACGCGGCGTGCCGGGCCGCGATCTGGCCCCCGTCCTCGGTCGCCCCGAGCCGTTTCTCGGCGTACTGGCGGACGACCTCAAGCAGCCGGTAGCGGGTGCTGCCGTTGGTCGGGTCGGCGATGACCAGGGACTTCTCGACCAGCAGGTACAGCGTGTCGAGTACGTCGGTCCGGGTCAGGCCCTCCCTGGTGCACACCGCCTCCGCAGCGGCCAGGGTGAACCCACCCCGGAAGACCGAGAGCCGGCGGAACAGGGCCTGCTCGGCGGGGGACAGCAGCGCATAGCTCCAGTCGAAGGTGGCCTCCAGCGTGTGGTGCCGAGCGATCGTCGTGCGCTCCCCGACCAGGATTCGCAACGCCTCACCCAGCCGGGCCGCGATCTCCTGCACCGACAGCACCCGCACCCGGGTGGCGGCCAGCTCCAGGGCCAGCGGCAACCCGTCGAGCTGCTCGGCGATCTGAGTGACGGCGGACGCGTTCTCCTCGGTCAACCCGAACGACGGACGGACGGCGACGGCGCGTTCAGTGAACAGCCGGACCGCCTCCCGCAGCGGCGGCACGGGCCACGCGACCTCGCCCGTGATACCGAGGGCCTCGCGACTTGTGGCCAGGATCCGCAGCTCCGGACAGCCCCGCAGCAAGGTCTCGACCAGGACGGCGCACGCGTCGACCAGGTGCTCGCAGTTGTCCAGGACCAATAGCGCCGTCCGTCCCCGCAGCACCTCGACGAGCGTCTCGGTCGGCGGCTGCCCGGGTCGTTCACCGATGTCGGTGACCGCCGCCACGACCCGCGGCACCAGCTCCGGATCGCCGATGGGCGCCAGCTCGACCACCCAGACGCCGTCGGCGAAGATCTCGGCCAGCTCGCCGGCCACGGCCAGGGCCAGTCGGGTCTTGCCGCTGCCGCCGGTGCCGGTGAGTGTGACCAGCCTGTGGGCGTGCAGCAGCCGGACGATCTCGCTGAGCTCGTGCTCACGGCCGACGAAGCTGCTGACCTCGCTGGGCAACGGCGAACGGGTGCGGGGACCGGACTGACCACCGGGCAGGGCGACCAGGCGGGCGCGCTCGCCCCCACGATCCGTCGGGGTTGGCTGAGTCGCTTGGGCCATGGGGGCTGCCCCCTGAGATCGGCTGTTCCCTCCGTCCGATCCTAGGGTGAGACCCACCTCGAAAGCACCTGGGAAAGCTGCTCCAGCGTCAGGTCGCCCGGTCGGTCGCCGCGGGCGGCCGCCTGCCGGACCAGGGCGGCCATGGTCGCGTTGATCGGCGCCCGTCCGCCGGACCGCCGGGCGATCCGGACGATCTCGCCGTTGAGGTAGTCGGTCTCGACGTTGCCGGTGCCGCGGGTCAGCGACTGCCAGGTCGACCCGCCCAGCACGTCCTCGAAGCCGGGGATCGGGCGCACCTCGAAGCTGTCGGCTCGGGCCGCGGCCTCGTCGGCGTCGGAGGTGTAGGTGATCCCGACCGCGTCGAGCACCTCCCGGCCTTCGGCCTCCGCCGCCCGTACCAGCCGGCCCATCCCCGGAGGCCGGCCGAGCAGGGCCTGGAACGCGTTGCCGAGATTGGACAGCAGCTTGCGGTACTTCCACGGCATCACGTCGTCGGGCAGCGCCACCCGCATCCGGGCCGCGGTCCAGTCGTCGCGCAGCTGCTCGAGGACCGCGTCGACCGGCGTCGCCGGCACCCGGCCGACGTGGAAGACCCCGGTCCGCGGTACGCCCTCGAGCAGCACCTCGCCCGGGGTCACATGGGCGGCCCACATCCAGACGCAGGCGCCGTAGACCCGCTCGAAGTAGCGCAGAGCCATGTCCTCGGCGGCCACGCCGTTGGTGGCGAGGACGATCGGCAGCCGCTCGCCGGCCGTGCCGCCGCCGGCCACCGGGACATCGGCCCACTCGGCCAGCGGCCCCGGCGCCTGCTGGGTCTTGGTGGCCAGCACCAGCACGTCGTCGGGCCGCAACGGCAGCTCGCCGGGTCCGGCCACGGCCGGGACCAGCAGGGTCAGGTCCTCCTCCGGCGTACGCATCCGCAGCCCCGGAGACCGCAGGGCCCCGAGATGCTCACCCCGGGCGACCAGCACGGCCGAGCGGCCTGCCTGGTGCAGCCGGCCGCCGAGCCCGCCACCGATCGCTCCAGCCCCGATGATCACGTAGCGCGCCACGGCGGCCACGCTACCGGGCGGTCCAGGAGGCCCAACTAGACTCCGGACCCATGACGACCTCCCTCGTCTTCGCCCTGCTGCTGGTGGCCGGCGTGGCTCTGATCGGCATCGGGCTGGTGGCCCTGCTGGTGCTGCTGCTCCGCCGCTCGCCCGACCCGAGCCCGAGCGCCTGAGCCGTGGCGTTCCAGATCCCGAGCGACCTGCACTCGAGTCTGATGCCGCTCGCCTGGATGATCGGGCGGTGGGAGGGGACTGGGCGGGGCACCTATCCGGGCACGGAGGACTTCGAGTTCGGCCAGCAGATCGACTTCGCGCAGAACGGCGGGGACTACCTGCACTATCTGTCGCAGACCTTCGAGACCGATACCTCCGGGCGGGCCGTGCGGCCTTTGACCATGGAGACCTGGTTCTGGCGGCCCCAGCCGGACGGCGGTCTGGAGGTGGTGATGTGCCACCCGGACGGCTACGCCGAGGTCTGGTACGGCAGCATCACCGGCGCCAGGATCGAGCTGGCCACCGACGCGGTGGTGCGTACCGCATCGGCACAGGCGTACACGGCCGGGCAGCGGCTGTACGGGAACGTCGAGGGCGACCTGCTGTGGACCTTTGACAAGGCGGCGAACGAGCAGCCGCTGCAGTCGCACCTGTGGGCCCGGCTGCGCCGGGCCTGAACGTGTCCTTTCTCGGAGGTCCAAGGGGGTCGTCCCCCTTGCTCGGCTCGGCGGGAAGAATCCGGGCGGTCGCGGTGCTGAGCTTGTCATGACGGTCGTGCTGGAGTCCGGTGTGGACGCGGGCGTGCCCTGGCACTTCGGGGATCCGATGCGCGAGCAGCGCGGGCTGGAGCACGGCGAGGGTGTGGTCGACCTGTCGCACCGTGGCGTGGTCACCATCACCGGGCCCGACCGCCTCGGATGGCTGCACTCGCTGACCACCCAGCACCTGGAGGGGCTGGAGCCCGGCCACGGCGTGACCAGCCTCGTGCTGTCGCCGCAGGGCCACATCGAGCATGTCCTCTACGGGGTGGACGACGGCGATACCTTCTGGGCCCACACCGAGCCGGGCGCCGCGCCGGCGCTGGCGGGCTGGCTGGACCGGATGCGGTTCCTGATGCGGGTCGAGGTCGCCGACCGCACCGACGCGTTCGCCGTGGTCTGGACCGCCGGCGACCCCGGAGCTGACCATGTGGTCCGGGCGGCGGAGGACTCGCTGGGCGGCCGGGAGGTGTTCGTGCCCCGGGCCGGCCTCGAGGGCGTGCTGGCCTCCGGACCGCGGGCCGGGATGTGGGCGTACGAGGCGCGCCGGATCGCCGCCGGGGTACCGCGGATCGGCGTGGACACCGACCACCGGACGATCCCGAACGAGGCGGGTCTCATCGGCATGGCGGTGCACCTGGAGAAGGGCTGCTACCGCGGCCAGGAGACCGTCGCCCGGGTGCACACCCTCGGCCGGCCCCCGCGCCGGCTGGTGCGGCTGCACCTCGACGGGAGCGTCGACGCCCTTCCCGAGCCCGGTGCTCCGCTGGAGCTGGACGGCCGCGCAATCGGGTTCGTCGGCAGCTCGACCCGCCACTACGAGCT
>DATHBQ010000166.1:0-5907 GCA_035296105.1 Propionibacteriaceae bacterium
ACGGCTGCGGGGATTCCGCGCGCCCAGCGCCGACGCCGCCGCCCCCGGCCCATCGCCGGTAGCCCGCGGGCTTGCGGAGCCCCCCGGGCCAGCCCCGCCGTCCGGTCCGGTCGGGCCCCATCCCGGCCGCCGTTGGCTGATCGCCGCAGCGGCTGCTCTGGTGGTCGCCGTGGTGATCATCGCGGTTCTGGCCTTTCGGCTCGGGTCGAGCACGGCCATCTCGACCGACCGGGCATCACCGACCGCGACTCCGACGCCGGCTGCGACGGCGACCCCGCTGCCGGCCACCGATGTGTATCGGCTCGTCGCTCCCTCGGTGGTGCTGGTCACCACCTCGAAGGGCTCGCTCGGATCCGGCGTCGTCGTCACCGACACCGGTGCGGTGCTCACCGCGAACCACGTCGTCTCCGACGGTGGCGACATCTCGATCCTGTTCGCCGATGGAACCAAGGCGCCCGCCACGATTGCCGCTGCCAACCCGAAGATGGACATCGCCACGCTGACGCCGGACAAGCTCCCGGACGTCGTCGTTCCGGCCACCCTCGGCGGCGGCGTCGAGATCGGGGCCGATTTGGTGGCCATCGGCAACCCGCTGGGACTGCGGGCCAGCACGACCACCGGCATCGTCTCCGGCCTGAACCGCGCGACCAAGACGAAGGCGGGCGCGTTGTCCGGACTGATCCAGTTCGACGCAGCCGTGAACCCCGGCAGCTCCGGTGGCCCGCTGCTGAACGCCCGGGGACTTGTGGTGGGCGTCGTCGTCTCGATCGCCGACCCCGGGGACGACGAGGCGTTCGCCGGGATCGGGTTCGCCGTCCCGATCGGCACCGCGCTCGCCGGGGACTCTGGAGCTGGCCCGGGAAGGGGTCCGCGACTGTGAACCGATCCTGTCCGGAGCTGACCGACCCAGGGAAGTGATGCCATGACGCCGAACCCGCTCGAGCCGGTGCTGTTCGAGGTCAAGCGCACGATCGTCGGTCAGGACGTGCTGCTCGAACGGATGGCGGTCGCCATGCTGGCCGGCGGCCACCTGCTCGTCGAAGGTGTGCCCGGGCTGGCCAAGACTCTCGCGGTCAAGTCGCTGGCCGGCGCGATCGGGGGGGAGTTCCAGCGGATCCAGTTCACCCCCGACCTGGTGCCAGCAGACCTCGTCGGGACGAGGGTCTACCACCAGAAGTCCGGCGAGTTCGAGGTGTCCCTCGGGCCCGTGTTCGCCAACCTGCTCCTGGCGGATGAGATCAACCGCGCCCCGGCCAAGGTGCAGAGCGCACTGCTGGAGGTGATGCAGGAGCGGCAGGTGACCATCGGGCGGGAGACCTTTCCCGTCCCCGAGCCGTTCCTGGTGATGGCCACCCAGAACCCGATCGAGTCCGACGGCACCTATCCGCTGCCCGAGGCCCAGGTCGACCGGTTCATGATGAAGGTGCTCGTCGGCTACCCGACCTCGCCCGAGGAGCATGCGATCGTCGGGCGGGCGCTGCAGCCGGCCGGTCCGCCCCAGGTGATGCTGACCCCGGCGGACCTGATCCGGATGCGGGGGAGCGTCGCGCAGGTCTACGTCGATCCCGCGGTCGTCGACTACGCCGTGCGCCTCGTCGCGGCCACCCGGTCGCCGGCCGCGGTCGGCCAGGGTGACCTGGAGCGGTACGTGACCTACGGCGGGAGCCCGCGGGCGACCATCGCGCTCGTCCTGGGCGGCCGGGCCCTGGCGTTCCTGCGCGGCCGGGACTACGTACTGCCCAACGATCTCGATGAGATCGCCCTCGACGTCCTCCGGCACCGCGTCGTGCTGTCGTACGAAGCGCTGGCTGACGACCTCGACGCCGACACCATCCTCACCCGCGTCCTCCGGGCCGTGCCGGTACCCGAGGTCGTGCTGCAGCCATGAGTCCCGCGCCCGATCGACTGCTGCACCGGCTCGAGTGGCTGGTGGTCCGCCGGCTCGACGGGCGCGTCCAGGGCGGCTACCGCACTCCCCGGCGGGGTAGCGGGCTCGACTTCGCCGGCATCCGCCCGTACGAGGAGGGCGACGATGCCCGGCACATCGACTGGAACGTCACGGCCCGGCTCGACGAGCCGCAGGTGCGCGAGTTCAATGAGGACCGTGAGCTGACCACCTGGCTGGTTCTCGACCGATCCGCATCCATGGGGGTCGGCGGTCCGGGCCGGGGGAAGCACGACGTGCTCGCCGAGCTCGCGCTGGTCCTGGCCCGGGTGCTCGGCCGCAACGGCAACCGCGTCGGCGCGGTCCTCTACGACGGTGCGCCACCAGACGCCGGCGTCGCCCGGATCGTCCCGCCGCGCACCGGACGCGGCCATGTGCTGCGGATCGGACGGGAGCTCGACCGTGCCGCCGATTCCCGGGCGGCAACCACCACCGATCTCGCCGCGATGTTGGGGACCGTCGCGGCGCTGGCTCGACGCTGCCTGGTACTTGTCATCTCCGACTTCATCGGCACGGGGAAGTGGCAACGCCCGCTGGCCCGGCTGGCGTACCGCAACGATGTGGTGGCGTTGCGGGTGGCCGACCGGGCCGACGACGGGCTGCCCGAGGTCGGCCTCGTCGTGGTCGAGGACGCGGAGACCGGCGAGCAGCTCCTGGTCGACTCCGCCGATCCCTGGTTCCGGGCCCGGTTCCGCGAGGGAGTCGACGAGCGGGAGGCCGGACTGCGGTCCGGCATGCGCCGGGCCGGGGTGCCACTGCACCGGGTGGACACCGGCGACGACCTCGTTCAGACGCTGCTGGCGGTGGTCGCGGAGACCCGGCGGAGGCGCCGATGAGCCTGTCCTATCCGCCGCTGCTGGTCCTCGGCCTGCTGGTCGCCGCCGGTCTTTTCGTCGGCGCGGTGCTCGCCGGCCGCCGCCGGTCCGCGGCCCTGGCAGCGGCGGGCGTGGCCGTGGCCGGCCGGCGGCACCGCCGGCTCGGGCTGTGGCTCTCCCTGGCCGCGGTGGTGCTGTTGGCGGTCGCGGTGGCCGCACCAGCCGCGGCGCTGCCGGTCGGCCGCAGCGCCGGCACGGTCATCCTGGCGATGGATGTGTCGAACAGCATGATCGCCGACGACGTCGCTCCCACCCGGCTGGCCGCCGCCCAGCAGACCGCCGCCGCGTTCATCGACGCCCAGCCGGACACCGTCGACATCGGCGTGGTGGGCTTCGACCAGGGAGCCCTGACCACCTCACTGCCGAGCGCGGACCGGGCTGCGGCCAAGGCGGCGGTGCAGAACCTCCGGATCTCGGGCGGCACGTCGCTCGCCGCGGCCATTCTCGGCTCGTTGAGCGCGATCACGGGCCGGTCGGTCACCGTCGGCGAGGACGGGAAGCTGCCGGATATCGGCCACTGGGGGTCGGCGACCATCGTGCTGATCTCCGACGGGGAGGACCAGGGTGGCAGCAGCGACGCAGTCATGGCCGCCGCAACGATCGCCCAGAACGCCGGCGTCCACATCGAGACGGTCGGCGTCGGTACGGCCGGTGGAGCAACCGTCGAGATCGATGGGTATCAGCTGAACACGGCGCTGGACACCGAGCAGTTGATCGCCATCGCCCAGGCCACCGGCGGCCACTACCACCCGGCCTCGGACGCGGGGCAGCTCGACGACATCGCGTCCACAATTGACCTCCGCCTGACGGTCGCCAAGCAGGACGTCCCCCTGGCCGGCGGTTTCTCGGCGGCGGCGCTGGCCCTGCTGGCCGCCGGCGCGCTGATCACCGGCGTGCGCACCGGAAGGCTGCTGGAATGACGTTCAGCTGGCCCTGGGCGCTGCTCTCGCTGCTCGTCATCCCGATCCTCTGCGGCACCCTCTGGTTGCTGCGTCGGCGCCGGCGGCGCGCGGCCGTGCGGGTGACCTCGATCGCCCTGGTCCGGGCCGCGCTGCCGACGCGTACGCGGTGGACCCGGCTGATCCCGACCCTGTTCCTGCTCCTCGGCCTGGCCACCCTCGGCGTCGGAGCGGCCCGCCCCCAGGCGACGGTGCCGGTGGCGTCGAACTCCATGACGATCATGCTGGCGATGGACGTCTCCGGGTCCATGTGCGCGACGGACGTGGAGCCCAATCGGCTTACGGTCGCCCAGGAGGCGGCGACGGCCTTCATCGAGTCCCAGAACGGCGGCACCAGGATCGGCCTCGTCGCCTTCGCCGGCGTGGCCGGGCTACAGGTCCCGCCCACCACCGACAAGGACGCCCTGATCGCGGCCATCGACAACTTCACCACGGCGCGGGGCACGGCGATCGGCTCGGCGATCCTCACCTCCATCGACGGCATCGCGGCGATCAACCCTACGGTGGCCCCGAGTGGCGTCGATGCGGGATCGGCGCGGCGGTCCGGCTACGCCCCAGACGTCATCGTCGTGCTGACCGACGGCGCGAACACCCAGGGAGTCGAGCCCGAGACGGCCGCCGAGGCCGCCGCCATTCGCGGCGTCCGGGTCTTCACCATCGGCTTCGGCACCACCACTCCCACCCGGATGGCCTGCACGGGCCAGCAGGCCGGAGGTTGGGCCGGCGGTGGCGGCTGGCGCGGCGGCGGCTGGAGCGGTCGCGGTGGCCGTAGCCCGCTGGTCATCGATGAGAAGGGTCTGCAGGACGTCGCCAAGATCACCGGTGGGCAGTACTACCGGGCCGAGAGCGCCGTCCAGCTGCAGGACGCTCTGGGTGATCTGCCCAGCCAGGTGACGGTGGTGAAGAAGCGCGTCGACATCGCGTCCTGGTTCGCCGGCGTCGGCGGGCTGTTCGTGGCGGCCGCGCTCGGGCTCTCGCTGTGGTGGAACCGCGTACGCGAACCGCGTCCGGCGCCCTGAGCGACAACGGCGTCCACCTCACACCCTTGGTGGCACTGACGAGGGCGAAGCCGATCTCGGTTGGTTTCAGGGACGTGAGCATGCTGAGCACCGGCGATCCGGGCTCCTCGAAGGCGCGAGCCCATCGGATCCAGTCGTCCCGGCTCCCCTCCTGCATGCCGGCGGTGATGTCGGTGACGAGGCCGGTCAGCTCCCAGTGGCGCTGCCACCACGAGGGAGCGTGCCAGGCGGCCGCCTCCTCTCCCACGGCGGCGGTCAACGCCTCGGGTGTCCACAGGTCGACGGCCACGACCTCGACGCCGGTCTCCCGGGCCAGGAACACCGAGGTCGCCCCTTGCCGCAGCCCAGATCGAGCACCCGTTCTCCCGGCCGCAGTCGCCGCTCGGGAAGCAGGTCCTTCAGCGGCCATAGCGGATGCCGCCCATGTCCAGGGAGCGCAGCCACTGCGAGTCGTAGCGACCGGAGCGCGGATACCGCTCCGGCCGGATCAAGGAGTCCACGACCGCCAAGCCTGACGGACGCTCCGGTCTCCGGCACCACCGATGAGTTCTGGTCACTTCGTCGGTCGGTAACCGCCATGAGCATCTATCCCGACATGAGCGTGCAGGACCGGGCGGAACAGCCCTACATGGGCATCACCGCCTCGGTGACCATGGGGGACTTCTCCCCGTTGACCGACCGGATGCCGGAGATCCTCGAGCGCCTCGCCGGGCAGGGCGTCGAGCCGGCGGGTCCGCCATTCTTCCGCTACCGACTGATCGACATGGAGCGGCAGCTGGAGGTCGAGGGCGGCGTGCCCGTCGCGACCCCGGTCACCGTCGATGGCCTGAGCGCCGATGTGCTGCCCGCTGGTCGCTACGTCGTGACGACGTTCACCGGCCACCCCGACCGCCTGATCACTGTCACCGCCGACCTGCTGAGCTGGGCGGACGACCAGGGTCTGACCTTCGAGCAGCACAACGAGCCGCAGGGTCACCTCTGGGCGTGCCGGTTGGAGATCTACGAGACCGACCCGGCGGATGAGCCGGACATGTACCGATGGACCACGACCCTGGCCTTCAAGCTCGCCGACTGACGTCAGCGCGACGGATCGCCAACGGCCGTCGCGC
>DATHBQ010000167.1:0-3497 GCA_035296105.1 Propionibacteriaceae bacterium
GACCTGGTGGCGGCGGTCCGCGAACGGGACGGCATCGAGATCACGGTGCTCCGGCTGCTGCGGGCCACCGCGGACGGAATGGCCGGCGGCGAGGTCACCTACCTCGCGGCGACCGACCAGGTACCGCCGCTGACGCTGGAGAAGTGGCCGGGCGACGACCCCCTGGCCGCCCAGCCGCTCCGCCAGACCTGGGCGCAGCCGGGTGGCCCGGCCGAGCTCCTCGCCTGGGCCGAGGATCGCTTCACCGAGCAGGGGATCGCCCGGACCGGCCCCGCCCAGCAGATGCGGACCTGGAACCTGTCGGCCCTGTGGCGGATCCCGACCACGGCCGGCCGGATCTGGCTCAAGGCCGTGCCGACCTTCTTCGCCCACGAAGGTGCGGTGATCAGCTGGATCGGGGTGCCGGTGGCGCCCCGGCTGATCGACTTCGCTCCCGGTCGCGCGCTGGTCGCCGACATCGTAGGGGCGGTGAACCACGAGGTCCGGGAGCCGACGGCGCTACGGCCGATGGTCTCGCTGCTGACCGGCCTGCAGCAGCGAGCCGTCGGCCGGGTCGAGGAGCTGCTCGGCATCGGAGTTCCCGACCGGCGCCTGGCGACGATGGTCCCGCGGATCGCCGCCGTGGTGGAGCAGTGGGGGAGCGGCCTCGACGAGCCGGAGCGCCGGTCGGTGGACGCGCTGGTGAACGATCTCCCGGTCCGGCTGGCGGCCATCGCGGACTGCGGCGTACCGGACACGCTGGTGCATGGTGACTTCCATCCCGGCAACGTCGCCGGTCGCCCGGACGGCTACGTGATCCTGGACTGGGGCGACTCGTTCGTGGGTCACCCGCTGGTCGACGAGCTGGCCTTCGTCGAGCGGCTCCCGCCGTCGACCGCGTTCGAGGTGCGGAGGTGGTTCGTCTCCGCCTGGGAACGGATCGTGCCGGGATCCGATCCCGCTCGGGCCGCCGACCTGCTGGATCCGGTGGTCGCTCTGCTGGCTGCGGTGATGTACGCCGGCTTCTGCGCGGGCGTCGAACCCGACGAGCGGATCTACCACGAGGCGGATGTGCTGCGGATGCTCCGCAGGGCGGCGACCCACGACGGCCGCGGCTGACCGGGACGGGAGGATGGCGCCCATGGACTTCGAGCCCCTGCGCGCGGACTTCCTCCGGATCACCGCCGAGATCGTCTACTGCACCGTCACCACGGTGGACCCGAGCGGCCGACCCCGATCGCGGATGATGCACCCGATCTTCGAGGTGGTGGACGGTCGGCCGCGCGGCTGGGCGGTCACCGACCGGACGCCGCTGAAGGACCGCCACATCGCCGCGAACCCCTACGTGGCCTGCTGCTACTGGAGCCCCGCGCAGGACACCGTCGCCATCGACTGCACCGCCGAATGGGTCGAGGACGACGACCTCCTCCGCCAGGTGTGGAACGTCTTCGCCGCACCTGAGCCACCCGGCTGGGGCGACCTGTCCGGGTATGGCGAGGGCGGCATCCACCATCCCCGCTTCCACGTGCTCCGGTTGCGGCCATACCGGGTCCAGATCCTGCGCGGCGAGCAGTTCGCGGCCGGAGAATTCGTCCCGCGCACCTGGCGACGATCCGGATGAGGCGGACCGACCGCCCGGATCGACCCCGGCGGAGGAGCGGCGAACCTCCTCCTGCCGCCGGTCTGCCTAGCGGATCCGGTCCTCGCCCGCGGCCCAGGTGTCGACGTGATCGCTGATCATGTGCAGCATCAGGGTGTGCAGCTCCTGGACGCGCGGGGTCTTGTCGGTGGGTGACAGGAGCAGGTAGTCGGCGTGGGCCGCTGCCGGCCCGCCGCCGCTGGCGCCGAAGAGCACCGTCGTCGCTCCGACCAGGTGTGCGGCCTTCAGGCCGGCCACGACGTTGGCCGAGCGGCCGCTGGTGGTGAAGGCGACGACCACATCGGTCGGACGGGCCAGTGCCGAGATCTGGCGGGCGAAGACGTCGGCGTAGTCGTAGTCGTTGGCGATGCAGGTCATCACCGTCGGATCGGTGCTCAAGGTCACCGCGGGCAGGGCCCGGCGCGACCGCTTGTAGTGACCGATGAGCTCGCCGGTGAGGTGCTGGGCGTCGGCGGCGCTGCCGCCGTTGCCGAAGGTGTAGACGTGGCCGCCCGCGGCGAACCGCTGGCAGAGCAGCTCGGCAACCTCGTGCACCGCCGGCAGCACCGCAGCCATCGCGGAGGCGGCGGCCAGGTGACCGGCCAGATGGTCGGCGAGGCGGTCGTGCCGGCAGTCCGGCGCGACCACCTCGGCCAGCCGTCTCATCTCGGCCACCCCGGCTCCCGCCGCGAGTTGATCACCAGATTCTGGACGAAGGTGTCCGGCGGCAACGTGATCATGAACTCCACCGCGGCGGCGACGGTGTCCGGATCCATCATCACCTCGTCGGCGAGGTGCCACTGCTCCATCATCGGCGTGTTCATCGCCGACGGCATCAACCCGTGGATGCGGACGGGCCACCGGTACTCGTGCGCCTCGCGCTGCATGATGCGGGTGAGCATGGCCAGGGCCGCCTTGGACGAGTTGTACGCCGCCGCGTCGGTGCCCACCGTGATGGCCGAGATCGAGATCACGTTGACGACGTCGGCGGGGAACGCCCGATCCCGGCTGCCGATCACCTTGAGGAACTCCCGGGTCAGGTACAGCGGGCCCGACTGGTTGACCGCGATCACCTGCTGCCACTGCTCGTCGCTCAGCTCGAGGATGCCCGCCCCGCGGTCGGTACCGGCGTTGTTGACCAGCCCGTCGAACCGGTCGCCGAACCGCTCGTACGCCTCGCGCACCGCCGCGCCGGCGCTGGCCGAGTCGGTCACGTCCAGAGAGGTCGCGACGGCGGCACCGCCGGCCTCCTCGACCAGCCGTACGGTCTCCTTGGCGCCGACCTCGTCGACGTCGCCGACCACAGCGATGGCACCGCCGGCCGCGAGGCGACGGGCGGTCGCCCGGCCCAGCCCACTCCCGGCCCCGCTGATCAGGATCGCCCGGTCCTGCAGGCCTCTGGTCATCTCGTGCTCCCTTGTCCGACTGGTGGTGATCCCCTCATCCAGGGGGTGCGGGGGGTCCTCCCCCCGGGATCGGCCCAGCGTTCGGTCTGGACGACGTCCAGCACCGCATGTACCGCGTCCAGCACCTCCGGCACGGTGATCCGCAGCAGGGCGGGGTCGGGATCGGTGCCATGCGGGTCTCCGGTCCCGTCGCCGACGAAGAGCACTCGGTGCACCGGATCTTCCGGCGGTCCCCACTCGGCGGGTCGCACCGGTCCGAAGAGCAGCACCGACGGCGTGCGGTAGTTGGAGGCGACGTGCCCGATGCCGGTGTCGCCGCACACCACCAGCCGAGCCGCAGCGACGGTCCCCAGCAGGTCGAGCAACGACAGGTCCAGCATCGTCGGCACACCGCTGGCCGCGGCGACCCGCTCGGCCAGTGACCGCTCTGCCGGCCCTCCGGTGATCACCACCCGATGGCCCTCACGGCTCAG
>DATHBQ010000168.1:0-1695 GCA_035296105.1 Propionibacteriaceae bacterium
TCGGCTCCGACGGCGGGCTGTGGCTGGCCCTGCTCTCCCCCGCCGCGGTCGAGCGAGCCGAGCGGATCGCCGCCTCCGGCCGCTGGATCCCGGAGAGCCTCAGCCTGACCACGGCGATCACCAACTCCCGGCAGAACCAGACGCTGAACACGCCGGCGATCGGCACCCTCTACCTGCTGCACGACCAGCTGACCTGGCTGAACGAGCGCGGCGGGCTGACCTTCGCCGCCGCCCGCACGGCCGACTCGGCGAAACGGATCTACGCCTGGGCCGAGGAGTCGGCGTACGCGGCGCCCTTCGTGGCGCCGGAGTTCCGCTCGCCGGTGGTGGCCACCATCGACTTCACCGGCGTGGACGCCAAGGCTCTGGCCGCCACCCTGCGGGCCAACGGGGTGGTCGACACCGAGCCCTACCGCAAGCTGGGCCGCAACCAGCTGCGGGTCGGGATGTTCCCGAACGTGGAGCCGGAGGACATCAGCCAGCTCACCCGGTGCATCGACTGGGTGGTCGAGCGGCTCCCTTCTTGAGCCGCTCGCGCCAGCGCAGGTCGGCGACGACCGCGCGGTGGTCGGAGGGTAGACCCCGTGGACCGGGTCGCCAAGTAGTTCTCGACCAGTCATCCGGTTCCGCACCGAACGGAGCACGGGTGACCCGGCCGCGGCGTTCAGATCACCCATCAGCACGACCGGGCAGGCCCTGGACCTCCTGCAGCGAGGACATCCGGGCGAGCCCGGTCCGGCGTGGCCAACAGACCGGGCTGCTGCTCGGGTCAGCGCGGACCGAACCGCCACAGATGTTCCAGGTCATCACCCGGACCGGGCTGTCGACCATCCTTCGGACCTTCGCGGGCTACGGCTTGTGGGCCACGGCGACCACGCTGCCGGCCGCCACGGCGACCAGGCCGGCCAGGCCCAGGGCCAGCAGTGTCCGGGCCCGGCTCTCGCCGGCGTTGGACTCCGCCTCGGCCTCCTCCTCCGGCGCGGGCTCGTCGTCGCCGCCCTCGCTCGGGCTGGCGGTCGGCGTCGGGGAGCTGCCGTCGGAGGGGACCGGGACGGCGTAGACGGGGGCGTTCTCGCCCTCGCTGCCGACCAGCAGCGACTTGCCGGTCAGGCTGAGGGTCAGCGACTCCGGCTGCTCCTGGGCGGGCGCGGTGACCTCGGCGACCTTCTCGTAGCTGCGGGCGTCCAGCACCTCGATCCGGCCGAAGTAGGTCAGCAGGGCGATCCGGTCGCCGCCCGGCAGGAAGGTGCCGTCGGTCACCGCGGCGGGCGCGTCACCAACCCGCTCCAGCTCATTGACCGCCGTGCGCTTCGGCGAGTCCGGCGCCGCGTACACCGCCCCCGGTGCGCCCTTGGTGACGATGAACAGCCGCCCCTCCCCGTTGACCAGCAGCGTCTCGGCGTCATGGGGCCCATCGGGGTAGCGGAACTCCCAGGAGCGGTACGAGACAGTTTGGTCCGATGCGCGGGCGTGGTTGAAGTAGTAGACGGTGATCACGTCCCGATCCGCCCCGTTGTCCCCGATGTCGGCAACGTAGAGACGGCCGTCGTGCATGGCGACCGCCTCGACATCGGTCGGGGACGCCCGGTACTCCAGCGTCCCGGTGACCTCGCCGTCAGTGTTGAGCCGGTACGCGATCCCCCGGTCGCCGGAGTCGTTGACGGTCCAGTAGCCACCGCCTTCCGGGTCCCGGGC
>DATHBQ010000169.1:0-10661 GCA_035296105.1 Propionibacteriaceae bacterium
AGGTCGTCGTCGAGGAGCACCGCCCCGTGCCGCTGTGGCAGCACGTGATGGTCGGGACCCGCCTGCACGACCTCTTCGTCGGAGACGACGGCACGGACGTCAACCCCGACCTGCTGCGGCTGGCCCGCGAGGAGTCCCGGCTGGTCCGCGACGACTCCCGGCGGCCGCGAGGGGCCGGCGGCCGGGGCCGGCGCAACGTCGCCTACGGCAGCGGGGCGTACGGCGGCGCCAGCCGGGTCTCCGCCGGGTCCGGACGGGACGGCGGACGGCGACCCAGGTCGGTCTACGGGCCGAGCCGACCGGACACCATCGAGCTGCTGGAGCGGGCCGGACTGCTGCCGGCGATCGTCTTCATCTTCTCCCGGTCCGGCTGCGACGGCGCCGTGCGCCAGATGCTCGGGTCGGGGCTGCGACTGACCTCGGCCGATGAGCGGGCGGAGATCACGGCGATCCTCGAGCGGCACACCGCCGGGCTCTCCCCGGCCGACCTGGCCGCCCTGGACTATGACCGGTTCGCCGAGGCGATGGTCCGTGGCGTGGCCGCCCACCACGCCGGGTTGCTGCCCGCGTTCAAGGAGTGCGTGGAGGAGGCGTTCGTGCGCGGTCTGGTCAAGGTGGTGTTCGCCACCGAGACCCTGGCGCTGGGCATCAACATGCCGGCCCGCTCGGTGGTGCTGGAGAAGCTGGTCAAGTACAACGGGGAGACCCACGCCGACATCACGCCGGGGGAGTACACCCAGCTGACCGGCCGGGCGGGTCGCCGGGGCATCGATGTGGAGGGTCACGCCGTCGTCTGCTGGCAGCCCGGGCTGGACCCGCGGGCGGTCGCCGGGCTGGCCTCCCGCCGCACCTACCCGCTGCGGTCCTCTTTCGCCCCCACCTACAACATGGCGGTGAACCTGGTGGGCGCCGTCGGCCGGGAACGGGCCCGGACGCTGCTCGAGCAGTCCTTCGCCCAGTTCCAGTCCGACCGATCGGTGGTCGGGGTGGCGCGGTCGGTGGCCCGGAACACGGAGGCGATCGCCGAGAACTGGGCCAAGGCGGCCTGTGAGCGGGGCGACTTCGAGGCGTACGCGCGACTGCGGGCGGAGATCGCCGCCCTGGAGGCGGAGGCGGCCCGCGAGCGACGGTCGGACCGGCGGGCGGAGACGATGCAGATCCTGCTCGGGCTGAAGCCGGGGGACATCGTGCAGGTGCCGGGGGGTCGCCGGCGGGGCTGGGTGGTCGTGATCGACCCAGGCACCCGGAGTGAGAACGAGAGCCCACGACCGCTGGTACTGACCGAGGACCGGCAGGTCCGCCGGATGTCCCTGACCGACTTCCCGGGGCCGCCGATGGTGGCCGGCCGGATGCGGATCGCCAAGCACTTCAACCCCAAGGAGGCCGCCGCCCGGCGGACCCTGGCCGCCGCCTTCCGGTCGCGACTGGCCGAGATCGACCTCGGTCCGTCCCGGACCCGGCGCGGCGCCATGGACGAGGACCTGGCGGCGGAGATCGCCGAGCGACGGATCGAGCTCCGGCAGCACTCGAGCAACACCTGTCCGGACCGGGAGACCCACGCCCGCTGGGCCGAGCAGGCGCTACGCCTGGAGCGGGAGAACGCCCGGCTGCAGGAGCGGATGAACACCCGGACCAACACCATCGCCAACCACTTCGACAAGATCTGCGCGGTGCTGGACTCCCTCGGCTACCTCGGCGGGACCGGCGGCGGCCGGGTCAGCGAGTCGGGGCGGATGCTGGCGCGGATCTACGCCGAGCTCGACCTCGTCGCCGCCGAGTGCATCCGGGCCGACGTGTTCGCCGGGCTGACCGGACCCCAGCTGGCCGCCGTGCTGGCCTCCCTGGTCTACGAGGCCCGACGCAGCGACGAGGGTTCGCGCCGTCCCCGGATGCCGGACGCCCGGTCCAGCGCGGCGATGAACGAGGTGCGCCGGATCTGGCGTGAGGTGTCCCTGGTCGAACGGGACGCCCGGCTCCCGCGGGGGCCGGAGCCGGACATCGGATTCAGCGAGGTGGCCTACGGCTGGGCGGCCGGCCGATCACTGGCCGATGTCCTGGCCGACACCGATCTGACCGCCGGCGACTTCGTCCGCTGGATCCGTCAGGTGGTGGACTTCGCCGGACAGATCGCGGATGCGGCCGGACCGGGCGAGCTGCGGGACGTGGCCCGTCGGATGGTGCACAGCATGCGCCGCGGCGTGGTCACCTACGCGCCGGAGATGGATGCCGACGAGGGCGATGACCTCACCGGCGCCGACCTGCCCTGACCCTCCCGACCGGTCAGCGGGGTCGTCGCCAGAGCGACCACCCGCGCTGACAACTCGGCAAGCGGAGGTGGTCAGCTGGCCTGGCTGACCGTCGACATGTTGAAGTCCGGCACCCGGATGGGCGGCATCACCGTGCGGTTGAAGTAGTCGTTCCACTCCCGGCACAGGGTCAGCTCGGCCGCCCCGACCTCGGTGATCCGGCCCAGCAGCTCGACCGGCGACTCGTTCCAGCGGAAGTTGTTCACCGCGCCGACGACGACGCCGTCCTCGATCAGGTACACCCCGTCGCGGGTGAGACCGGTCAGCAGCAGCCGCTCCGGGTCGACGTCGCGGATGTACCACAGGCAGGTCAGCAGCAGCCCGCGCTTGGTCGCGGCGATCATCTCGGTCAGCGTGGCCGTGCCGCCGCCGTCCATGATCAGGTTGTCGGCCGGCGGGGTGGGCTCCAGGCCGGTCTTGGCGGCGTGCGCCCGGTTGCGGATCAGCTCGCGCAGCACCCCGCGCTCGATCCAGGTCGTCTCGGTCACCGGTGCGCCGCGGTCGAAGGTCCACGACGTCTCGTCCTCGCTGTAGACGCCGCTGACGAACTCACACGTCTCCAGGCCCGGGTAGAGCGGGTCGGACTTCAGGGTCAGCGGCAGCGGCGAGAGGATCTCGCCGATCCGGGTCCGGCCCTCGCCGGCGGCGAAGACGTTGCGGCCCTCCTCGGCGTTGCGGGCGTTGGCCGTCCAGTAGGTGTAGATCAGCAGGTCGGCGACCGGTCCGGGCGGCAGCAGCACCTCGTACGCGCCGGGCGGCAGCTCCACCTGCACCTTCGCCCAGTCCAGCCGGGTGGTGGCCTCGGCGTACGCGGCGGCCACGTCCACGTCGGCGAAGGTCCGGGTGGCCCGCCCCACCCAGGACGATGCGGACCGGTCCGCGGTCTTGGCGTTCAGCTCCAGCCGTCCGGTCGGCTGCACCCCGCGACGGCGCAGCCCGGTGCTGCTGCCCAGGTAGGTCGTGACGACCACGTGCTCGGCGAAGCCGAACAGCAGCTGACGGTTGGCGGCGGCCTGCGAGAACGCCTCGCCCAGGCCCTTGGCCACGTCGCCGAGCACGTCGATCCCGGTGGTCCCGGGCTCCGCGCTCCAGTCGTCGCCGTGCGCGTAGCTCTCCACCAGTGGCATCGCGTCCTCGGCCGGCCGGCCGGTGCGGGCCAGCTGCTCGGCGGCGGCCACCACGGCGGCGACCTCGTCCGCCCCCGAGATCTCCTGGCTCACCGTCCCGGCGGCGGTGCCGCCCTCGACCTCCGCGGTCGCGGTCACCGTCAGGGTCCGGCCGTGCATCTCGCCGTTGGTGGTCAGGGCGTTGTTCGCCCAGCGCAGGTTGGCCTCGGTCCGCTCGGCCACCGTCACCACGCTGGGCAGGGTGGCCAGGGCCAGAGCCTGCTCGACCAGGTCCTGAGGTCCTTCGACAAGCTCAGGGCGTGTCATGCGGCCCCTCCTTCGGACTGGGTGTTGAGCACGTTCACAGCGCGGAAGAGAGCGGTCGGACAACCGTGGGACACCGGGGCCACCTGGCCCGGCTGGCCCTTGCCGCAGTTGAACGCCCCGCCGAGCAGGTAGGTCTCCGGTCCGCCGACCGCCTCCATCGACCGCCAGAAGTCGGTGGTGGTGGCCTGGTAGGCCACGTCCTTGAGCTGTCCGGCCAGCCGGCCGTTCTCGATGCGAAAGAACCGCTGCCCGGTGAACTGGAAGTTGTAGCGCTGCATGTCGATGGACCAGGACTTGTCGCCCACGATGTAGATGCCGCGATCGACCCCGGAGATCAGCTCCTCGGTGCTCGGTCCGTCCGGCGCCGGCTGCAGGGACACGTTGGGCATCCGCTGCATCGGGATGTGGCCGGGGGAGTCGGCGAACGCGCAGCCGTTGGAGCGGCCGAGCTCCTTCTCGGCCGCCATCTGCCGGTTCAGCTGGTAGCCGACCAGCGTGCCGCCGGAGATGATGTCGAACCGCTGCGCGGCGACCCCCTCGTCGTCGTAGCCGATGGTGGCCAGGCCGTGGTCGACCAGGCGGTCGCCGGTGACGTTCATCACCGGGCTGCCGTAGTGCAGGGTGCCCAGCTGGTCGAAGGTCGCGAAGGACGTGCCCGCGTACGCCGCCTCGTAGCCCAGCGCCCGGTCCAGCTCGGTGGCGTGACCGATCGACTCGTGGATCGTGAGGAACAGGTTCGACGGGTGGATCACCAGGTCGTAGTGGCCAGCCTCCACCGACGGCGCGGCGACCTGCTCGGCCAGCAGCTCGCCCATCTCGGCGACCTCGGCGTCGAAGTCCCATCCGGTGCCGGTCAGGTACTCCCAGCCACGACCGACGGGTGGGGCGATCGTGCGCATGGTGGCGAAGCCGTGGTCGCCGACGCTGACTGCGGTCAGCTGGGCCTGGATCCGCATCCGCTGCTGGGTGGTGGTCGACCCCGCCAGGTTGGCGAAGTACTTGTTCTCGGCGACGTAGCCCAGCAGGGCCGTGGCGTGGCTGACCTCGGGCGCGGCCAGCAGCACCTCGTTGAGCTCCAGCAGGCGGTTGGTCTTGGCCGACTCCTCGACCGTGAACGGGTCGACCTCGTACGCCGACACCCAGGTCGCGTCGGAATATATCTCCTCGTCGGCCAGCACCACCGATGCCGGGGTCAGCGGCCGGGAGACCCGGGCGGTGGCCACGGCCCGCTCGGCCAGTCGCGCCGCCGCGTCCGGCGTCAGCGCGATGTCCGCGGCGAAGCCCCAGACCCCGTCGTGCACCACCCGCACCGAGAGGCCGAGCACCTGCCGGTCGGCCGTGGTCTCAAGCGCATGGTCGCGGAAGGTGCGGAAGGCCTCGCGCAGCCGCTCGACCCGGATCTCGGCGTGGCTGCAGCCCAGCTGCTCCGCCCGCGACAGTGCGGCATCGCTGAGCTCGGCCAGGGGCAGGGCGATGAAGCTCGGGTCAACGTCGGGCACGGCGGTCAGCCTAGGGCGTCGCCGCCGGACGGTGTCACAGTGAGGGGTATTCGTTGTTGCCGGACTGGGAAGCGCTGCCAGATCCAACTCACAGGGGCAGCGGGACCCGGGCGGCGCGGTCCATCAGTCCGGCGAACTCGGCGTGGAGGTAGTCGTGGATGGCGTCGCGCCAGTGCGGCATGGTGTTCATCCCCTGTAGGTCGAGGACCATGTTCCGCATGGTCTGCGAGTCGGGTCGGACCGAGAAGAACTCCTCGGCGAAGTGCTCCGATCCGACGCCGACCAGCTCGACGTCGCTCCGCCCCAGCACCGAGAGGATGTGGGCGGCCAGGTCATAGCGGCTGGCCTCCCCGCCACAAGCCATGTGGTAGAGGCCGAACAGGCCAGAGTCCAGCAGACCGATCAGGCAGCGAGCGAGCTCCGGGGCGTAGGTGGGGGTGCCCAGCTTGTCGGTGACCGCATAGACGGTGCTGGCCCCGTTACGGAGTTGGTTGACGATCCGGGACACGAACTTGTGGTCCCTCGCCGCGCCGCCGCCGACCATCCAGCCGGCCCGCACGATGTAGTGCTCCTCGACGATGCTCGCCACGATCTGCTCGCCGTCATACTTGGAGGCGCCGTAGATGTTGACCGGGTTGGGCCAGTCGAACTCGGTGTACGCGCCGGTCTTGGTCCCGTCGAAGACCTCGGCGGTGCTGATATAGACCATCGGGATGCCCACGGCGCGAGCCTGCAGGGCAACGTACTTGGTGGCGACGGTGTTGGTCAGGTACGCGTGGTCCGGATCGGTTTCGCTGATCTCCAGCGACGTCTCGGCGGCGAGGTGCAACACCAGGTCCGGCCGGACGCTGCTGAAGCAGTCCTTGACCTCCACCCGCTGGCGCACGTCCAGCCACTGCAGCCGGGGCCCACGGGCGGCCCAGGGCCGGGGGTCGCTCATGTCGATGTCGGTCGCCACGACATCGTGGCCGGCGCCGGCGAAGGCGGGGACGAGCGAGTTGCCGAGCATGCCGGCGGCTCCTGTCACCAGGACTTTCACGTAGCTGACATCTCCTGGCGGTCCCCGCTTGACCGGGGCAGACCGAGCTCGATGACGGCGACCCGGCAGAGCCGGGCGGTGAAGGGTAGACGGGCGAGCAGGGCCCGGTCGGTGATGGCGAGCCGATGCTGAGGGGGATCGGACAGGTGGGCGCTGTTCCGGAGTCCACCGAGAGGCCGGTGCGGAGTCCAGGCCACATGCCGGAACCACCGCCGCAGGGTGGCGATGTCAGCGCGGTCAAGGAAGCGCTCGGCTGGGAGCGGTGACAACGGCGCCCGCCACCCGGCGAGCCGCAGGTTGCGCAAGGTGCGGACGATCCTGGGCCGGAACACCACCGGTTCGCAGAAGACGGCCAGCGCATCGGGGGCAAGCAGGCGGCCGAGGTTGCCGAGGGCCGGGTCCCACTCGAAGTGGGCCATCACCATGTTGCCGATGATGGCGTCGAACCTCCGGTACGGGAGGCCGGCGGCCACCGGGTCGAAGGTCTCGATCGAACCGTGGACGAACGTGGTCCGGTCCGCCACTCCCTCCAGCCGGGCCCGGCCAGCGGCCACCTCGACGATGTCGGGGGAGACGTCGATGGCGACCACCTCCGCGCCCTGCTGGGCGAGGCACACCGCCAGTGACCCGCCACCCGCGCCGACCTCCAGCACCCGGCGCCCGGCCAGTGGGCCCAGCCGGCCGATCGCATCGGTCAAGGAGTCGACGTGCTCCCAGCTGGGATGGAGCATCGGCTTCGGGTCGGTCAGGTGAGCCTGACCCTCGAGGCTGGCCAGGACCTGGCTGGCGAGCGCGTCGCCGGTCCTCCCGTGACGAGCTTGCCGTTCCGGCATGAGCCGTTCGGCCGAGGAGTCGAGTCCCTCGTGGGGTCGGTCGGCAGGCGCACCGAAGTCGTGACGGCGGGCTGGCCGGGGGCGGCGCTGGCGAATGAAGTCGTCATGGTGCAGACGCTCGTGTTTCGGGGAGGTGACCGTCTCCGGCACGGACGGGCTTGTCATGCCCTGGCCGGCTCGGGACGGGTCTGCGTCCGACGCGGTTGACGAGGGGACGACTCCGCATAGCCGAGCTGGGTGTGTCGCAGCGACAGTTCCCAGGAGCACCACTCGGCGACCCGGCTGCTCCGGGGCAGTCGCTGGAGGACCTGCTCGAGCGGGGGAGCGGTCACCGCGTTGAACAACGCCCGCCGAGCCGCCTTTCGCAGCCGCTGGCGCATCGAGGCATCGGCGGACAGGACACCGTAACGCTCATGCAGCCCGGGCTCCGGGACAAGCGCCTCCAGCTCCCGCAGACCTCGACCGATCGAGGCTTGCAGCCGGCGACCACCCGCCAGGTCGTGCTGGTGGTGATGCTCGCCCCGGGCGGCCGGCACGTAGATGATCTGGTAGCCGGCCTTGCACCAGCGGTAGCCGAGCTCGACGTCCTCGTGCCCGGTCTCGGTCCAGTCCTCGTGGAAGATCAGGTTGTGGTCCAGCATGACGTGGCGCGGCAGGCTCAAGTTCATCGACCAGGAGTAGTGCCACGGCACCGGTTGGCCGGCCCGGTCGGCGATATCGGAGTAGGCGAAGGGCCGGTGACGACCGACGAATGGCATCGCCACCACCTGCCGGGTCTGCTCGACACGGCCGAGCACGGCCACCGGCTCAGCGAACTGGGCGTGCGCGGCGACATGGGTCGAGACGAAGTCCGGGCCGACCCAGACGTCGTCGTTCAGAAAGAGAACGAGGTCGCCGTCGGCGGCGCGCACCGCGTGGTTCCTCCTGATCGCCGGCAGTCGCTCGTCGCTGCTCAGCAGCCGGACCGGCACGGCGCTGTCTCGTGCCAGGGCGGTCACCATGGCCGCCGTGTCGTCACTGGAGTTATCGGCGACCAGGATCTCCAGCTGTTCGGCAGGGTAGTTCTGGGCCAGGAGGCGTTCGATCGTGGTCCGGGCCACGTCGCAACGGTTGGAGGTCGGGAGGATCACCGACACAGTGGCGAGCGGGGTCATCAGGCAAGGGCCTCCTGTTGGTGCGTTGGGAACCGGTGAGCTGCGGCGCGTCAAGGAGACGGCCACGTCTGGGCATCGGGCTGATCGCAGCTGATCGGGATCGCGGCCACGCTCGACGCGGCGAGCCTGGGGGAGCGCTCAGTGCCAGATCGTGGGCGGAGGTCGCATCGCCGACACCGCCAGCCTGCCGCGGACGGCGAGCGGAAGTACCTGGGTCCAGCGCCAGGGATGCCAGCGCGACCGACCATCGTGCTGAAGGCAGTAACGGTAGGCCCCGGCGTAGAAGGACCGAGCCATCGCGCGCCGCTCCGAGCGATCGGTGGGTGGTGGCGGATCCTGGTGTACGGCCGTGGCCGACGGCAGGCACCAGACCGAGTAGCCGGCCGCCTTGATCCGGCGGCACCAATCGCGGTCGGCCCACGAGCTGAAGTAGCTCTCGTCGAAACCGGCGGTGGCGGCATGTACCGCCCGGGGAACCAACATCGCCTGGGCAGGAACCCAGTCGACCTCGAACTCCGGCTGGTCCGAGGCGCCAGATGCCGACGGTGGAGCCTCTCCGGTCAACAGCCGTGGAGCAACGGCACCCACGTGTGGGTGCCGGTCCGCAAACTCCACCAGACTTCGCACGGAGCCCGGGGCCAGACTCGTGTCCTGATCGAGGATCAGGATGTATTTTCCCCGGCCACGGGCCATGCCGGCGTTGGCGGCCGTCGCCATCCCGGCATCGAATCCCATGTCGAGAACCCGCGTGCCGTCGCCTCGGGAGGCGACGGCCTCGCAGGTGCCGTCGTTCGATCCGTTGTCCACCACGGT
Source organism: Propionibacteriaceae bacterium (assembly GCA_035296105.1). Taxonomy (GTDB): domain Bacteria; phylum Actinomycetota; class Actinomycetes; order Propionibacteriales; family Propionibacteriaceae; genus Microlunatus. The sequence continues at coordinate 9,078 of DATHBQ010000169.1, forward strand.
CACGCTCTGCACGGCACCGTCAACTCCCACAGCCAGACTGTTGAGACAGGCCAGGACACGGTCGCGACCGCAGCGACTGACGAGCACAACATCCACGTCGAGAACCGCCCGACGGGCGACGGTCGGACGTCGGGCCCGAAGCGGCAGCCGAGTCACGTCTGACCACTCGCCGGTGGCTGACCCGGTCTGCCGCGGTGACGTCATCGCGCGACGAGCCTGGAGTGGTGGAAAGTCGAGCGGATCGGCGGCGTGCCGCGGAATCGTCTGGGTGATGATGAACCTCCCGGGGAGCGGCCTCGGCCAGCAAGCTATGTAGTTCCCCCGAGGGCTTCGACAGATTCACGAAGCGCCGGATGCGATGCTAGAGACAGTCGGCGACCTTGCGTCGATCCCACCACGGTTTGTGACCCGGATCACTTGCGGTCGACGGTCGACCGGTGTCAGGTCGGGAGTCAGAAGGCTTCGCCGTGGACGCGAATCCCGCCCGTCGCAGTGGTACTCGTCGGTGCTCTAGGCGCTGAATTCGCTGTACGCGTCGTCCATCGATCGGTCGGTCAGTGCGGCCGGGACCGGCTCGACCGCCTCACTGCGGTGTTCCCAGGCCCAGACCCAGGACCAGGCCGGCACCACGCACGTCCGCCCGGGGTCACTCGCCTGGCCACGAAGTCGACTTCGGGTATGCCCGCCGCGGCGAGTTGGGCCCGCATCTCGGGCTCGATGCCGCGGCCGGCCAGCCCAGCGTGCCGGCCGAGGCCACCTGCACGTCCGATATCCGCTCGGCGTCAGGGTTCGGAGCCACCCGTTCGCGCAGGACCCGGAGGGCGAGTCGGCCGGCCGCCGTCGCCAGGAGGGCGACCGGGGGAGTGAGCACGGCGACCGCCCGGGGAAACGTGCCCGCCGCCCACTTCACCCAGGTCCTCCTAGATCACAGGCAGAACCTTCTACGGATGGACGTCCGGGCCCGGGATCGGTCGACGAACCCGCCGGGCCTGACCGCTGCGCCGTGACCCGACCGCAACCTCCTCCGGCGGGCTTCTCATCGCTTTGCTTACGAATCTGCGGCTGCGGTCGCGAGCTGTCAGTGCGGTCCTAGAATTCCGCAAGGGGTTCTCATGATTCGTCACAGTGTCGTGGCGGCTCGCACCGTCGTCCTGGCCCTTTCGGCCGCATTCCTGCTCGTTCTCGGCCTCGTGCCGCCGGCCGCCGCCGAACCAGCGACGCCGGTCAGCTATCCCGCGTCGGCCACCGCCACCCGACTCACCGGCTACGCGTTCGACCGGTGCGAGGCGCCGAGCGCCGCCGCGATGGACGCCTGGGTCGGCTCCCGTTACCGCGGGGTCGCCGTCTACATCGGTGGCCTGAACCGGACCTGCGACGCCCAGCCCAACCTCACGCCGGCGTGGGTCGCCCACGTCGCCCGCGACTGGCGGCTGATCCCGATCTACCTCGGTCACCAGGCCCCGTGCGCCGACCGACGTCGGGAGGAGCACTTCACCCCGAGCAACGCCGCCAGCAAGGGAACCGCGGATGCGGTTGCCGCCGTCGCCGCGGCCCGGGCGCTGGGCCTGCTGCCCGGCAGCGCCC
>DATHBQ010000170.1:0-3479 GCA_035296105.1 Propionibacteriaceae bacterium
GCAGCATCGCATCACAGATCTGCGCGGCCCGGAGCCCGTCGGCGAAGGTCGGCAGGCCCTCGGGGCGCTCGCCTCCGCCGTTGTACGCGTCCACCGCGGCGTAGGAGTCGGCCACGTAGCGCTCGAAGCACTGGGCGTAGCCCTCGGCGTGCCCGGCCGGCAGCATGGCCAGCCGGCGCTGCTCCGGCGAGCCCTGGTTCGGGTCCCGGACCAGGAGCTGCGACCCGTACTCGGTGCCGATCCAGAGCTGCTCGGGGTGCTCCTGGTCGAACGCCGCGCTGGCCTCCATGCCGTCCACCTCCAGCCAGAGCCGGTTCTTCCGGCCGGCAGCGAGCTGGCTGATCACCGCCGAGCCGGCGACGTCCCGCTCGGTGCGGAACATGATGAGAGCGCTGTCCTCGGTCTCCACGTCGATCAGTGGAGCGTCCACCGGGGCGGCGCTGAACGCCGGCACGGTGCCGTCCGGCCGCTGCTTGATCGTGATCGAGGTGGTGGCGACCAGCGAGGTGATCCGCTCACCGCTCACCCACTCGGCGAGGTCGCACCAGTGCGAGCCGATGTCGCCGAACGCCCGGGACGGCCCGCCGGCTTTGGGGTCGACCCGCCAGCTGGTCGAGCGCGGGTCGAGCAGCCAGTCCTGCAGGTAGTGGCCGTGCACCAGGTTGACCGCGCCGAAGCCCGCCTCGTCCTGGACCCGGTGCCGCATCTCCCGGGCCATCGGGTGGAACCGGTACGCGAACGGGATGGTGTTGACCAGGCCGGTCCGCTGAGCCACCGCGTAGGCCTCCTCCGCGTCGGCCAGGCCGACCCCGAGCGGCTTCTCGCACAGCACGTGCTTGCCGGCCTCGAGCAGAGCAACCGCGTACGGCACGTGGGATGCGTTGGGCGTGCAGATGTGCACGACGTCGACGTCGCTGGCGACGACCTCGTCCAGGCTCCCGTACGCCTCCTCGACCCGCCACTGGTCCGCCACCTGGCGTGATCGGTCCGGGCTCGAGGCCATCACCCCGACCACCGTCGCCCCGGCCAGCACCGCGGCCCGCCGGTGCACTTCGCCGATCATCCCGGCTCCCAGGATGGCCACCCGCTTCGACGCTGAAGATCCCATGAAGGTCAGCGTAGAGCGCCCGGCTGAGCGGATCGCGAGGGGCGAGAATGACCCGCGTGACAGCGGCCCGGATCCTGATGGTCGAGGACAGCGACGCCATCCGGCTGCCGGTGGCAACGGCGCTGACCGCCCACGGGTTCGCCGTCGAGGCAACGCCCAACGGGGCGGACCTCGAGCGGCGGCTGGGCGCGTTCCGGCCGGACCTGGTGATCCTGGATGTGATGCTGCCCGGGCGGGACGGGTTCACCCTGCTCCCGGTGGTGCGCCGGGCCAGCACGGCGGCGGTGCTGATGCTGACGGCCCGCGACGCCCTCGCCGACCGGTTGCACGGGCTCACGGCCGGAGCCGACGACTACCTGGTCAAGCCCTTCGCCATGGCCGAGCTGGTGGCCCGGGTGGGCGCGGTGCTGCGGCGGACCCGGCCGGGCGGGGTCACCGTGGCGGTCGGCGACCTGGTGATCAACGACGACGCCACCAGCGTCGAGCGGGACGGCGAGCCACTGGACCTGACCGACACCGAGCGGCGCCTGCTCGGCTACCTGGCCACGCACCGCGAGCGCGTGGTCAGCAAGACCCAGATCCTGACCGCGATCTGGGGCTACGACGGGTTCGACGAGAACGTGGTCGAGGTGCACGTCTCGGCGCTGCGCCGCAAACTGGAGGCCGGCGGGCGGGCGCGCCTGGTGCACACCGTTCGCGGACGCGGGTACCGGCTGGGGGCCGCACCGTGAGCAGCGCGGGACTCAATACCGTCTCGCTGCGGCTGCGGGTGACCACGGCGGTGATCGGCGTGCTGGCGGTGACACTCGTCCTGACCGGCGTGGTGGTGAACGCCGTCTTCGTCGCCCAGTCCAACCGGAGCCTGGAGGCGCTGCTGACCAGCCGGATCCAGCTGGCTCGGCAGCTAGCCCGCGCCGGGGTCGGCGCCCAGCAGATCGTCAACCGGGCTGAGACCGACGGCGTTCGCGCGTATCTGGTGCTGCGGAACGGGACCGCCTTCGGCACGTCGCCGCCGACCGGTGCCGGCATCCAGAGCCGCACGGTCACGCTGAACGCACCGGGGCGGGTGAATGGGGCGCAGCTGACCCTGACCGTCGACACAGCCCTGGTCAGCGGGGCGCGGCAGCGGCTGCGGCGGATCCTGTTCCTGGTCAGCCTGGGCGCGCTGGTGGCCAGCGCCCTGCTGGTGGCCGGCGCGGTCCGGCTGGCCCTGCGCCCGCTGAGCTCCATGGCCGCGCTGGCCCGGACCGTCACCGAGGGGAACCGCGGACGCCGGCTGGCGCCGACCCGGACCGACACCGAGATCGGCCAGACGGCGCTGGCGCTCGACGAGATGCTGGACGAGCTGGAGGGGGCGGAGAACCGGGCGCGGCGGGCAGAGGAGCGGACCCGGGCGTTCCTGGCCGACGCCGCGCACGAGCTGCGGACGCCGATCACCGGGGTACAAGCGGCGGCGGAGACGCTGCTGCACCACGGGGACGCCCTGTCGGCGGCCGACCGGGAGCACCTGCAGGCCCTGCTGGTCCGTGAGGCCCAGCGGGCGGGCACCCTGATCTCCGACCTGCTGGCCGCCGCTCGGCTCGATGCCGGCGTCGAGCTGCACCGGGAGCCGGTGTCGCTGGGGCACCTGGCCGTGCCCGAGCTGGACCGGGTGCGGCTGCTCCACCCGCGGGCGACCGTGACCACCGGCGAGGGCCCGGAGGTGGTGGTCACTGCTGATGCCGACAAGGTCCGCGGCATCCTGCGCAATCTCGTGGACAACGCCGTCCGGGCCGCCGGGCCGCAGGGGCGGATCCACCTCAACGTGTACGCCCGGGACGGACTCGCGGTGCTCGACCTGTGGGACTCCGGCCCCGGCGTACCGCCGAGTGAACGGGAGCGGATCTTCGAGCGGCTGGTCCGGCTCGATCACAGCCGGAGTGCCGACGCCGGCGGCTCCGGCCTCGGGCTGGCCATCGCCCGCGGCTACGCCCGCGCCCACAGTGGCGACCTGGTCTGCCTCGACCCCGGCGGCCCGGGGGCCCTGTTCCGGCTGACGCTGCCCCTCGACTCTTGACCGACTTGTCAGCGTCCATGGTCGCTATGGCGTGCCGGGACGCTGACAACTCGGCTCATTCGAGCCGGTGCGGCTGCAGCCGGATCTCGGTCGGACAACCGTGGTCGCCGAAGCCGACGACGAACCGCACCGCCGCGGCCACGTCCTCCGGCCGGAGCAGCCACTCGGGGTGCTCCTGCCCGACCGGCGACCAGAGCGCCGCCCCGGCGGCGACCAGTCCGGGCGCGATCACGCTGACCTTGACCCGGTGCCGGCGTACGTCGAGGTATGTCGCGTGGGCCAGCGCCGCGATGGCGTGCTTGCTGGCGACGTACG